>JBNGDR010000106.1:0-7134 GCA_049975685.1 Anaerolineae bacterium | reverse complement strand
ATCGAGGAGACACCTCACCGATTGCGGGAGGTCCCTGGCATCGGTAAAAAGCGGACGGAACGTATCACCCACGCCTGGGAGGAACAGAAGCAGATCAAGGAGATCATGCTCTTCCTCCAGGGGCATGGCGTGAGCACCGGCTTGGCGGTCAAGATCTACAAGAAGTATGGCGACGAGGCCATCACCATCGTGCGCAGCGATCCTTACCGGCTGGCAAAGGACATCTGGGGCATCGGTTTCAAGACCGCCGACAAGATCGCGCGCGAGCTGGGCATCGCGGCTGATGCGCCCGAACGCCTCCAGGCCGGGCTCCGCTATGTGCTGGGCACCTTCAGCGACGACGGTCATTGTTTTGCCACCCAAGAGGCCCTCATTGCCGCTGCCTCTGAGCTGTTGGAGGTGGGGCAAGAAGCGTGCGAGGTCCAACTAGATATCCTCATTCGCATGGAAGAGCTCATCGTGGATGAGGAGGCCATTTACTTACCCCCCTTCTTCTACGCCGAGCTAGGTGTGGCTAACAAGATCCGCCAGCTGTTGGGCCATCCCCGGGATCGTCTGGCCCTCTTTCGCGAGGTGGATTGGGAAGCCGCCTTCGGTTGGTTGGATGGACGCCAGGCTTTCAAGCTGGCAGATCAACAGCGCGAAGCGGTGCGCATGGCGCTGACGGAGAAGGTGAGTATCCTGACCGGGGGGCCCGGCACGGGGAAGACGACCATCACCCGGTCCATCATCCAGCTTCTCAGGGCCAAGAAAAAGAAGGTGCTCCTGGCGGCACCGACGGGCCGGGCCGCCAAGCGTCTCTCCGAAGCGACGGGTCTGGGTGCCAAGACCCTGCACCGCCTGCTGGAGTTCAGCCCCGGCGCCGGTAACCTCTTCCTGCGCGATCAGGAGAATCCCCTAGACGCGGACATGGTCATCGTGGACGAGGCCTCCATGATGGATGTGCTGTTGACCAATCACCTCCTCAAGGCCCTGGAGGCGGGCCTTCACTTGCTGCTGGTGGGGGATGTGGATCAGCTACCCTCTGTGGGGCCGGGCAGCATTCTCCGCGATCTCATCAATAGTGGTGAGATACCCGTGACGCGATTGGAGACCATCTTTCGCCAGTCCGAGGAGAGCTACATCGTCGTCAACGCGCACCGCATCAACCAGGGCCAGATGCCCATCTTTGAGGGAGCACGCGACTTCTATCTCTTCCGTATGGCGGATGCCGAAGAGGCCGCCGACTGGATCTTAGACATCGTCGCTGAGCGGATCCCCCGCAACTTTAGCTACGATCCCGATACCGAGATCCAGGTGCTCAGCCCCATGCATCGAGGGGCAGCGGGCGTGGGGACGCTGAACGGGCGTCTACAAGAGCGTCTCAACCCCCCAGCGGAGGGCAAGGCCGAATACTCCACAGGGCGCCGCGTCTTCCGGGTGGGCGATCGGGTGATGCAGATCCGCAACGATTACGATCGCCAGGTTTTCAACGGGGATATGGGGCGGATCGTGGATATCGATCTGGAGCAAAGCCTGCTGGTCGTGGATTTCGAAGGTGTGGGGGTGGGCTACGAGTTCACGCAGCTCGATGAGCTTGTCCATGCCTACGCCGTAAGCATTCATAAATCTCAGGGCTCCGAATTTCCGGCCGTCGTCGTGCCCATCCTCACGCAACATTACGTTATGCTCCAGCGTAACCTGCTCTACACCGCTGTGACGCGGGCCCAGGAACTGGTGGTTTTAGTAGGCAATTACCGGGCTATCGCTATCGCTGTACACAACGACAAGATCTCTCAACGTAACACGAAACTAGCGGAGCGCCTGCGGAAGGATGAAGGCTGAAACGAATGAACGAGTCAACGCGTACCCCCGTCTGCGGGCCGTAGAGAACGGAACGCGGACGTCCCGTCCGCAGCGAAGCTCTTGGCCCCTGGACTTCGCGTTCTGCCTTCATTCTTTCTCTGATAAGCAGTTGAACATCTGCACCATCGTCTCTGCACTATAATGTGCATCCTGCTCTTTCCACCAGATAATCGTTTCCCGCATGGCCCCCCATAGATACGCCGCGGTGAAGCCGACCGGCATATCCAAAGATACATCTCCGGCTTCCCTCTGTGCCTGGATGATGCGCTCTAAGAGCGAGAGGAAAATGGTGCGGAATTGCTCGAGCACTTTCGCGCCACAACGTCCACTGATAATAGCCCAGTACATATCGGAGTGCTCCTCCGCCAAACTGAAAAGCACCGCTGCTACGTCCTCGACGTGGACGCTTCGCTCCTCAAGTTGGATCAAGAATGCCTCTTGAATCTCGTCGGCAAAGTCGCCGGTTACTTCTAACAGTAGATCGTCTTTGTCCTGATAATGAAGATAGAAGGTGGTACGTCCTACGTTAGCGTGCTGGGCGATCTCTTCCACCGTAATCAGATTGTAACGTTTCTCCATGATCAGAGCCAGCAGCGCTTCTTGTAGCGCTTTTCGGGTACGTCGAACGCGACGATCTACCTTGTGCTTCATAAGTTCCCCCTTGACAATAATCAAACACTGTGTAGAATAATGAACATTGTGTTCATTATAGCTCAGAGTTCGTTATTCGTCAATCTGACCTAAATTTCTTAATTCTGTGATTTTTTGTGCAACGTCCTTATCAGATCTGATCATTCAGGGGATGATCCCCCTGAAGGTCTGTGGTTTCTGATAGACGTTGCACTTTAGTTTTATAAGGGGAGTGAGAGACTGTGGCGATAATGACATCCGAGAGGGTGGCGACAACCACCCGCAAGAGACGTGAGCAGACCCCGCCCCTTATCCAATTGCGCGAGGTTGAGAAAGTCTATGAGAGCGCGGCTGGACCCTTTGCAGCGCTCAAAGGCCTCACCGTGGATATCAGGCCGGGTGAGTATGTGGGTATCATCGGTAAGTCGGGCGCGGGTAAATCCACGCTGCTCAATATGCTTACCGGTGTGGACGATTTGACCAGGGGTAAAGTGATCGTCAACGGCACGGACGTGCATGCCCTCAACGAGACCGAGCGCGCGCTCTGGCGAGGGCTCAATATTGGGGTCATCTACCAGTCCTTCGAGCTGCTTCCCACTCTCTCCCTCATCGACAATGTGTTGTTGCCCATGGATTTCTGCGGGCTTTACCGGGGCCAGGCGAGTATTGAACGCGCCAAAGCCCTGTTGGAGCAAGTGGGATTAGTCGATCACATGTACAAACCGCCGACGCGCATCTCCGGTGGACAGAAACAGCGCGTCGCCATCGCCCGCGCGCTGGCCAACGATCCGCCCATCATCGCGGCCGACGAACCCACGGGTAACTTAGACTCTGTCACCGCCGAGGGCATCTTCGTGCTCTTCGATGACCTGGTACGAGAGGGTAAGACCTTAGTTATGGTATCTCATGATCGCAGCCTGGCCCAGCGGGTGACGCGCGTCCTGCACATCACCGATGGGCTGTTGACGCATGAAGAAGAAGGAGGACGTCAATAATGTTATCACACGTTGAATCGAATCCTCGCCCGGCGGAGCCTCGACCATTGAGGAAGCGCCTCTCCGCTGCCCAGAGGGAAGAGCGAATGCCGCTCATTCAGATGCAAGACGTCGTTAAGATTTTTCGCACGCCGGCCGGCGATTTTCCCGCGCTCAGGGGCATTGACGTCAACTTCTACGAGGGGGAATTTGTCAGTGTGGTGGGAAAATCGGGAAGCGGCAAGTCTACCTTGATCAATATGCTCACCGGTATCGATCACCCGACCTCCGGATCTGTGATCATCGCGGACACACCCATCCACACGCTCAACGAGAGCAAGATGTCACGGTGGCGGGGGCGCAACTTGGGCATTGTCTTCCAATTCTACCAGCTGTTGCCCACGCTGACGCTGTTGGAAAATGTGCTGTTACCCATGGATATCGCCAACATCTACGCGCCGGCCCAGCGGGAAGCCCGAGCCAGAGCCCTTTTGGATATGGTAGGATTGGCCGATCACGCTCACAAGATGCCCGGCGCCGTCTCCGGCGGACAACAACAGAGCGCCGCCATCGCCCGCGCGCTGGCCAACGATCCGCCTATCATCGCGGCCGATGAGCCCACGGGTAACTTAGACACCCGCACTGCCGAGCGTATCTATGGCCTCTTTGAGGAACTGGTAGCCCAAGGCAAGACGATTGTGATGGTGACCCACGATCCCACCCTGGCGGAGCGGACCAACCGGACGTTGTTGCTGGCCGACGGTGAGGTCATCAACGCCACCATCGCTGAGGTTTTGAAATCTCTCGATCACCAACAGATGCTAGAGGCCACCCGCCAGGCTCAAACGTGCCGCTTTGCACCCGGTGAGACCATTATTCGGGAGGGCGAAGCCAATGACACGCTCTATCTCATCGCGGCGGGGGATGTAGAGATCACGCTGGAGGCGCGAGGCCGCCAGCGGACCGTGGCGCGGTTGGGTCCGGGCCAGTATTTCGGCGAGATTGGGCTCTTACAGCCGGGGGGAGCCATCGCCAACGTGCGGGCAGCACTTTCAACGCCCGTCGAGACCATTGCGCTGGGGCGAGAAGCCTTGGGGCAGCTATTGGAGCAAGCGCAAACCCTCCGCGAGGAGATCACACACGTCGCGGAAGCGCGTAAGGCGGAAAACTATTCACTTCGCCAGACCTTGACCCGCGTTCAGGAGGGACAGTATGTCTAAGCAAAGCCGCCTTAGACCTCGCTGGCGTAAGATCCTGCTGGATCTCTGGGATAACAAGTTGCGGACGTTGTTGGTTGTGGCTTCCATCGCCGTCGGCGTATTTGCCGTGGGCATGATTGCCGGGAGCTACGTTATCATTTCGCAGGATGTCCGGGCCGATTATGCCAGCGTCAACCCGGCCAACATTGAGATGGTCACCGATGCCTTCGAGCCCGGCTACCTCAAAACCGTCCGGCGGATCGAGGGCGTGGCTCTGGTAGAGGGCCGGCGCCACGTCACCGTGCGGGTGGAGACCGCCCCCGACGTCTGGGAGGAGCTGACCCTGGAGGCCATTCACGAATTTGATACGATGCAAATCAACCAACTGCGTTCACTGGCCGGAGAGAAGGTCCCCCGCAATCGTCAGGTGATTTTGGAGGGGAAGACGCTGGAACAGATAGGCGCCACCCTTGGCGAGGATTTGATCATTGAGCTCCCCGATGGTACCCAGCGCGATCTACCCATCGTCGGGGTGGCGCAGGATCCCACGTATAGCTACGGTGCTATCTTGGGTGATGCCAAAGGCTACATCACTTATGAGACCCTCAGCTGGCTCCATCAACCTCAGAACCTCAATCGGATCTATATCACGCTTTCCGAGCGACCCGATGACAAACAACACATCACCGAGATGGCCGGCGTGATCGCTGACCGCGTGGAGCGCAACAACCGCCAGATCTATGACACAGCACTCTCCGGGCGCACCGAGCATCCCCTGGCCTCCATCCTGAACGCTCTGATCGGCGTCTTAAGCATCATGGGGGTGCTGGTGCTCTTTTTAAGCGGCGCGTTGATCGCCAATACCATGACCGCGCTCTTCAATCAGCATCTACGCCAGGTTGGCGTGATGAAACTCGTGGGCGCGCGCCGGGTCCAGATCATCGGGATGTATCTGGCCCTCATCAGTATCTTTGGCCTCATCGCCCTGGTCATCGCCTTGCCCTTGAGCAGCTGGGCCGCCTACGAGCTCGCGGAGTTAGCCGCCGAGATCGTCAATGTGCAATTGCAGAGCTTCCGTATCATCCCCCTGGCGCTGATCATCCAGACCGTGGTAGCGGTCCTGGTGCCCATCGGCGCGGGGATGCAGCCAGTGTTCAAAGGATCCCGTGTCACTGTGCAGGAAGCCATTGGTGGCACAGGTTTAAATACGGAGCAAACGTCTCGGGGGTGGTTAAGTCGTCAATTGACGCGCCTGCAAATCCTCTCGCGTCCCGTGCTCCTTTCCATTAGGAACACCTTCCGTCGTAAAGGGCGGCTGGCGCTCACCCTCTTTACACTAACGCTGGGCGGGGCGATTTTCATCGCCGTTTTCAACACGCAGGCTTCGCTCAATCTCAAGATCACGGAACTGGGGCGCTACTTCTTGGCCGACGTCAATCTGGACTTTGGCCGCCCCTACGCCATCAGTACCATCGAGCGACACGTCTCGCGCATTCCCGGCGTAGAGCGCGTCGAGGCTTGGGTTATCACCACGGCCGAACGGCTCTATCCGGGTGATCGCCCATCGGATCGCGTTGCTATTCTGGCACCGCCGGTCGCTAGCGATCTGTTGGAGCCCATAGTGCAAGAGGGCCGCTGGTTGCAACCCAGCGACACCAACGCTGTGGTGATCAACGATGCCTTCTGGGATGAAGACCCCGATCTCCAACCGGGTGATATGTTGCGCCTCGATGTCGCTGGCACTGAGCAGGATTGGCGTATTGTGGGTATTTTCCAGTACGCAGGCACGGGCGAGCTACTGGCCTATGCAAATTACGACTATCTGGCCCGGGAGTTGGACCTGAACAACCATGCCACGGCTTTTCGTATTGTCACGACACAGCACGATCTCGGTTACCAGCAACGGGTCAGCCAGCGGGTTGACCGCTATTTCCGTGACCGGGGCTATTACGTGCGCCAGGTGGAGGCCGGTAACACATTGAGCGCCACCATTGGTGAGCTCTTTAGCATTCTCACCGCAGTCTTGTTGATTATGGCCTTACTGACGGCCTTGGTCGGTAGCATCGGCCTGGCGGGAACTATGAGCATGAACGTCCTGGAACGCACACGCGAGATCGGTGTGTTGCGTGCCATCGGAGCCTATGACCTTCTGGTGATGCGGTTGGTCATCGTCGAAGGTGCGATTATCGGCGTCATCAGCTATGGTCTTGCCGCGTTACTCTCTTTCCCCATTACCCAGATGCTCTCCAACGTCATCAGCCTGGCGATCTTCAACGCGCCCGCGGACGCCGCTTTCACCATCGAGGGTTTTCTTATTTGGATGGGTGTGGTATTGTTATTATCGGTGACGTCCAGCATTCTGCCTGCGCGTAACGCTTCACGTCTTACTATTCGTGAGGTCTTGGCGTACGAATGATGACTTCACTGAAATAGCTAAGGCGAAGGATACGCCCGCGAATCCTTCGCCCATAAAACTCGGAGTTTTC
>JBNGDR010000105.1:0-7175 GCA_049975685.1 Anaerolineae bacterium | reverse complement strand
GTCGGAGATCACACGCAGCAGACTACCGGGGGTGAAGGGTTGTGCCAGCGCAGCCGCGAGCGGCTCCGGTCGCTCCACGAGGTCAAGGACGCCCGCATGATACTCCGGCGCCAGTGTAAAACGCTGTCCTAATACGATCAGGGGATTGTATCCATCGGCCTGGATAAGACTTAGGAAACTCAGCAGGTTGAAATCGTCTACACGCGGCTCAAAGAAGACGTCCATACGGCGGTTCTGAGCCACATCCCGGTAGTTGCCATTACCCTGAGAGTACATCTCGGGCGCCAGGTAGAAGATATTGTAATCCCGTTCCAAGTCACCATGCTTGCGGGAATAGATGTGATAGATGAAAGGCTGTTCCTCGGGACCCAGAAGCAAGGGCCACCCGCCCCTCAAGACATTATCGAGGAAGGTCTGGCGGCAGTAGGCGTCGAAGCGTGGGGCCGACGTCTGCGTTTCGATGACATCGGTGAGTGTTTGAGCAAGCTCTTCGGCGCGCTCGCGTTGTTCCCGAAGGTAAGCTGCATGGGCCATACGCGTTTGATGCCGGTGGAGGTGAGCGACATTCCCGACGTGCCCGACGACGGCATGAAGGGTCAGACTCTCACCCGGACCTAATGTGGCGGACTTACCAAAGAGAGCACAGGGGGTTTTACCCGTTGTGATTTGACGACAGCCCTGTAGATCACTCAACGGGTGTGTTCCAAAACGCCGGGGCGTGTGAAGTGAGGTATCAAATCCAAATACGACGTCGGGATCGACAAAAGGCGGGAGCAGCGTTACGCCACCCTCATCCTCGGAGAAGGCGAGGTAGAAATGCCCTGCCCGGACAGCGGCAACCTCAGCGGTATCACCGGCGCTGGCCTGGAAGCGATAGAAGGGCACGCCGGAAAGCCCCTGAGAGGTCGACTCAACGTTGAAGACCCCTTTCCAGGCCTCCAGTGTGCGCCCCATAAATTTCAATCCCTGTTCGTCGACGCCGTAGGGCTGGATCCATGGCAGACCATCGAGTACTTCCAGGACCTTGGGGGCATCGCCTACGTTCGTGATCCTCACCTGACGCACCAGCCCGGCGAAGGGCTCGTCACTCAGCGTAAAATAGACAACGTTGGTCTGCAACCCGTACCTGGAACTCGTCGTCTGCAACTCAAGCGTGTTCATACCAATTGCCATGCGCGAATCAACAGCGAGCTCGCAGGGAGCAAAAGGCTCGTACATAGCCGGCCCGTCACTCAACACCTTGATAAAGGTGCGAAAACCGGTAAGGGGCGTGATCTGATAAGCCTGATTCGCCGGTTGGAATTCCATGATGGGGTTATCCCGGTCTTCGATGCCGAATCCGGCGATAGCCTGTCCCCGATTGGTGTAGAAGACCCACATCGGGATGCCAAGCGGACCGGCAATGCCGGGCAGGAAGCTGGCAAAGGGCGGGCGGGTGGCAAATCCTTCGATGACAAAACGATGGCTGTTGTCGAAATAGAACGATTCCATGAGCATCTCCACAGGTGGTAATGGACTTATGATCTCCAGCATGTATGAGTCATATATCAAGACGAGAATGTAGAAAACAAGAGCTCAGATAAACATCATCTCCAGACGGTTGTGCAACGCACCCAGGTGGCGCTCCAGAATGGCATCCAGGGCCTCATCCGTGAGGGAGGATAGCGCCAGAACGTCCTGCCAAACGTCCGCCAACGCGTGATTAAGTTGATCCTCAATCAGAGCCCACAGATGTGTGGCATAGAAGGAGCGACCACTTTTCAACAAGGTCTGTAGATATCGACTAAACTCGCGAGAGGAGGTATCAACGGCATTCAAGGCTTCAAAGCGAGCCGGTAGCAAGCCATGCAAGCCGTGATTTAGCTGCCCCTCTAGACTGGTGAGATACTGTACCAAACGCACCGCTTTTCGGGGCATAACAGTATGCTTCCAGATGATCAAATGTGAGCCACCGATAAAGGCTGGACCGGGCGGAGAGGTCACACCGACGTCAACGAGGAGTTCCTCATCCATCTCCATGATCCACGGCCCACTAATGGTAGCAGCTGCCTTACCCTCCATGAAGAGAGCGTCGGATTCTCTATCGGAGAGTCTGAGTGCCGGTTCTACCAGGTGTCTAGCCAGTTTGAAAAATCCCCTGAATCCTGCCAGAGCGGGGACGTCCATAAACGTCAATCGCTCCCCGCTGCTGCTGACGAAATCTCCTCCATGATGCCACACCCAAGAAGCGACCGTGTGAAGGGTGCGCCACGAGAATTGCGTGGGAATGACCCAGGGGATGGCCACACCGTGCGACCGCAGGGCAGTTAAGGTCTCATCCAGAGCTTCCGGTGTCGCAAACGCCGAGCTTTCGTCAATACCTGCCTGTTTCAATATATCGCGACGATAAAACAAAATGCGGGCATCTACAAGCCAGGGCATAGCCCACAGAACCGCGTCGTCGTGCAAACTGGCGCTCTCCCAGGCTGCGGGCACAAAATCCGACGGGCTGCCGAGTCTCCGCATCTCAAAGGGGCCGAAGGCACGCACAGCGTTCATATCCACAAAGCCGCGCAGCCACGTACTACCGATCTGCGACACATCTGGCCCCTCATTGTAAGTAGCGACCTGGTTGAGATCCTGCCGCGCCGTGTCCCAGGTGAGATCCTGGAGCTGCACGGGTATATGTTGTTTAGCGGTGAAGCCTTCAATCAAAGTGCGGGTGCGCATCAGCTCCTCTGGGGCACGCGCAATGACCGAGAAAACTAAACCAGACATAGGCACCCCCTAGAGTGTCCCATCAGGTCAATTGGCTGAAGGATCGAAATCAGGATTTGCTTCGTAAATACGCACGTAGTCAATCCGCATCTGTTGCGGGAACGGGGTTGTATCGTCCGGATAACCAGGCCAATGGCCTCCTACCGCAACGTTGAGAATCAGGAAGAAGGGATGGTCATAAACCCACTCACCGGGCACGTCCTCACGGGTGACAGTACCGTAGTGCTCATCGTCCACGTACCAGCGGATCTCCTCGGGCTCCCATTCAACGGCATAGAGGTGGAAATCATCGGCGAAAGCCGCCCCTTCCGGATGGCGATAGGAATTTCCCACCCCGTTGGCCCCGGAATAGCCCGGTCCGTGAACGGTGCCATGGATAATTTTGGGTTCACGGCCGATGTTCTCCATGATGTCGATCTCGCCACACCCGGGCCAGCTGTTGGTAGCGATGTCTTCGCCCAGCATCCAGAAGGCAGGCCAGATACCCTGACCCCTTGGAATCTGAATGCGCGCTTCGATGCGCCCATAGGTCCAAGTCTGCAGCCCCTGCGTCTTGATGCGGGCCGACGTATATTCACGGCCCTGAAAGCGCTCTGTTTCCCGCCGGGCTTCGATGATCAGCTGCCCGTCTTCAATACGGGCATTCTCAGGCCGATCGGTGTAGTATTGCAGCTCGGCGTTGCCCCAACCCGAGCCACCGATATCATAAGTCCAGTTTTCGGGATCGATGCTCTCACCATCGAATTCGTCGCTCCAAACCAGAAGCCAGGGCGAAACAGGTGTTGAGCACGATGTAAGCCAGAAGCCCACCACTACCGCAATGAGGAATCTGGAAAAAAGCAAAAGGGGTTTTCTATTCATGGTCATGCACTCCTTCTCGCCTTCTGATACATTGTACGACGTTGAAGAAATTTCCGCCAGTTGATTTGATTGAAATCTTGTAACAACTTATCTCTAGATCCATCGCTCTCTGACTGTTGACCGGAGACCATGGGGTGGCTTCAGGTATCATCCCGATAGCTCATCCCCAGGTCTCCGGTCAGAGAACTACTTGACGTCAGTGCCTGAAGGTGAGAGGCATGTAGAACCTGGAAACGTAGAGACTTACATAATCTACGTGGAAGGTGCCACTGCTGTCATTAGGCATCGACAGGCCGTAGCCCCATACCTCAGTCAACCCCAGTCCGTCGTTAGGCGCACCCGCCGGCTGTTCGGCGCTGCGGGTGAAGTCGACGAAGGGAACGAAGATCTTGCGCCAGCCGGTGAAGTTGTCGGTGAAGGTGGTTTCGAAGCGCTCGGCGGTGTCCTCGGCCTGGTAAACGCGGACGTAGTCCACCAGCATCTCGCGCGGGAAGGTGAGGGAAGGATCGACCGGGCCGCCGAAGTTTCCACCGATGGCCAGGTTCAGGATGATGTAGAAGGGATGGTTGTAGACCCACTCGTTAGGCGCGACATCAGCGGGGGTGGCGTTGTGGAAGTTGATACCGTCGACGTACCAATGGATCTCGTCGGGCGCCCACTCGATGGTGAAGGTGTGGTAGTCATCAGCGACAGGGTAACCGAAGTCGTAGATATCACCGAAGCCATTGCCACCGGAGTAACCGGGGCCGTGCAGGGTGCCGAAGACCTCATTAGGAGCCTTGCCAACATACTCCATGATGTCAATCTCGCCGCATTGCGGCCAACCGACATCACCGATGTCCGTGCCCAGCATCCAGAAGGCAGGCCATAGTCCGGCACCGTCGGGTACCTTGACCCTGGCTTCAATCTTGCCGTAGGCGAACTCAACCTTGTCGGCGGAGATCAGCCGGGCAGATGTGTATTCGCAGGGGCCGTAGTGGCAGACCAGATCGGTCGTCTCGGTATTCACCTCGCTGATGGTGATCTGGAGGTTACCGGCGCCATCCGTAGCGGCATTGTCGGTGCTGTCGGTGTAGTATTGCAGCTCGCTGTTGCCCCAACCGATGATGTCGTTGAGAGCACCGTCGCCGATCTCGTGCGTCCAGACGTTGCTATCAGGCGCCGTGCCCGCCGCATCGTCAAACTCCTGACTCCAGGCCAGCACCCAGTTCGTCGGATCGACCTCGGCGGTGGTCTCCGCCTGATTATCCAGCAGCTGCACCGTGACCTCCTCACCACTGTTGGTGCCGTAGAACCAGAAGCTAAGCCCCTCATGGGCGCTCCAGTCCTGGCCCTCAGAGAAAGTCCGGGTGAGGTCAACCGGTCCTCCGGTGGAGTCGTAGTCGATGGTGAGGACGTTTTCGTAGTATTGCTGACCGGGCAAGGCCATACCTCCACCGGCCATGATCTCCGTGACGGAGAGTGTCGCAGTACCGGTGATAGCATAGCGGTGGAAGCCTTCGAAGTCGTCCAACAGATAAGGATCGGCAGCGTCGTTATCCTCAATGGTAAGCACCGCCCGGCGTTGGAAGCCGAGAGTCGCTCCCTCGGGATCGAAGAGCAGCGCCACAATGCGCTCATCGCTCTCATGCTTGGCGTCCTCAAACGTTGGCACGGTGAAGATCTCGCTCAAAGTATTCGCCGGGATGACCAGTGTGCCACTCACGGGTGTGAAGTCCCGATGAGGCGTGGCGGCGCTCTCGGCGGTGGTGTAGGTAACGGTGACCGGCGTCGTCACGGAGTAGTTGAGGGTGACGGTGAGAGTGACGGTATCGCCTTCCGTGACCGCGTAGTCCGCTGCATCAAAGGCAACCTCAAGGGGAGGCATACGCGAATCGCCATAGAGCAGGACGTTGTCAAGGTAGGCGGTTTGCGCGCCGACGCCAAGGGGGAAGTCCATACCGTAGCCCCAGACCTCGGTCAACGTCAAGCCGTCGTCAGGTGCGCCGCTGGGTTGCCAGTCTTCACGGCGGGCGAAGTCACCAAAGGGGATATCCAGCTGCTGCCAGCCGGTGAAATCATCGGGGATGGTGTAGAAGAAGCGTTCGGCATCGTCGGTGGTGGAGCCGGGGGAACGGTTGTCGAAGAGATCGAGACGGAAGTTCCCACCCGTGTTAGAGCCGTACAACCACAGGCTAAGCCCCTCGTAGGTGCTCCAGTCCTGGCTTTCCCACTCGGAAACGGTGGCATCCTCAAAGGCGTGAGAGAAACCGCCGCCCCAACCTGTGATGTCGTAGTCCACTTGCAACAGGTGATTGGCGCTTCTTTGGCAAGGCAGCGCCAACGTGTCAGTATCGGGCACGGTGGGGTTGCTGATGGTGGGGATCTCACTACCCCACGTTACAAAGCCAATGCTGTTGCCGTTGCTGCCGGTACCGGAAGGCAAGCCGGATTCGAAATCGTCAACCACCTTAACGCGCTCAAGAAGTACAACATTGTCAAGGTACAGAGTCTGCGCGCCGCCGGTCCCCAGTGAGCCAAAAGCCCAGCCGTGAACCTCGGTAAGCGTCATGCCGTCGTTGGGGGCACCGTTGCCGATCTCCTTGCGCGTGAACTCGCCAAAAGGAATCTCGACGTAACGCCAGCCCGCCACGTCATCGGTGAAGGGATAGGTCCAGATCTCAGCGTCGTCGTTGGTGGTGGAGCCGGCACGGTTGTCCTTGAATTCGAAGAAGAGGCCGGTCCCGTCGCCCTCGCCGTAGAGCCAGAAGCCGATGCCAGTGTAGTCGCTCCAATCCTGGCTAACCCACGTGTCGCCAGCATCGTTCATGAAGAGGTGCGAGAAACCACCCCAACCGCTGATGTCCGCGTCAAATTTGACCACGACATTATCGCCTACCTGCCCCTCCATCGCCAAAGGATCGCTGTCAGCAACGGTGGTCGTGGTGATGGCAACTGCACTGCCATCACTCCAGGTAACAAAGCCTATGTCGATGTCACCATATTGTCCCGTGGGCAGCTGGTTGTCCTCGAAGTCATCGACGGTGACCCAGCGCCGGGTGCAGAAATCGGTACCCTCGTCATCCTGGATGGTCAGCGTTGCCTGATCCAAATCACCCAGAGTTACACTGACGGGGTCGGAGAGGGTGAGCTGCACGGTTTCATCGCTTTCCTCGTCCTCATCTTCCAGGGTAGTGATAGTGAAGCTCTGGGTGTCGGTGTTGGATGGGAAGACCAGCGTGCCAGTGACACCTGTATAGTCCACACCATCAGTTGCTGTGCCGTCGGCAGTCGTATAGGTTACGGTCACCGGGTAGGTGGCGGTCATGTTGAGCGTCACGGTGATGGTCGCAGTCTCGCCTTCTTCGACGAATACATCCGCTTTCTCGAAGCCTACCATTAGCGGGGCCTCTTCGGCTTCCCCGGGCGGGTTAGCTATTTGATCAACGTAAAACATTGCCTGGGGAGTGAAGACGGCAACTTCGTCGAAGTAGAGGTGAGCGCTGGTGCCAGGGATCATGAAGAAACCATAGGCACTAACGCCTGTCAGCGTCAGGCCATCATCGGGCGCGCCAGGA
>JBNGDR010000104.1:0-7186 GCA_049975685.1 Anaerolineae bacterium | reverse complement strand
GGTTTCGGCGCCCTATAAGGCCGACCTGGCCCTCACCTACGCCTGCAACAACGCCTGCCCCCACTGCTACAACGAACCGGAGCGTTTCGAGATGGATTCGCTCGACGGAGAGGGGTGGTCTCGCGTCCTGGACATCCTCGCCGGGCTGGGTGTACCCCACGTTATCCTCACAGGCGGTGAACCTACCCTCCACCCTGACCTCTCGGCCATCGTCCACTACGGCGAGACGCTGGGCCTGATAGTGGGTATGAACACCAACGGGCGCCGCCTCTCCCACCTCCCCACGATGAGGAGTCTCGTCGAGGCCGGACTGGATCACGTGCAGATCACATTGGAATCCTCCCGCGCTGACGTCCACAACGCCATGGTCGGGGCAACCGCTTTCGGGCAGACAGTGCAGGGGATAGAGAACGCATTGGCAAGCGATATCCATACCATCACCAACACCACCCTGACGCGCCGCAACGCCGATCACGCCCTGGAGATCGTCGACTTCCTCCATAACCTGGGACTAGAGACCTTCGCCATGAACGGGATGATCTACGCAGGGGGCGGGCTCTCTGCACCGGACGCCATACCCGCCGAAGAGATGATCACACTGCTAACCGCCGTCCGGGATCGAGCGGAAGAACTGGAGATGCGCTTCCTCTGGTACACGGTGACGGACTACTGCCGTCTCTCTCCGGTAGCACTGGGCCTGCCTCCCAAGCGGTGCAACGCTGCCGAGTACTCCATCTGCATCGAACCTAACGGCGACGTCTTACCCTGCCAATCCTACTACGTCGCGGCGGGCAATATTCTGACCGACCCCTGGGAGGAGATCTGGCAAAGCGAACTCTTCCACAGCTTCCGTGACCGTGAGGAAGATCCCGAAGCAGCGGGGCTTCCCAGGGCCTGCTGGGATTGCCCTGACCTCCCCATGTGCGGGGGCGGTTGTCGTCTGGAGCGGGAAGCGGGAACCGAACGGCGCGCCGCCGAGGGAGGATGCGGACGGGCGCGGGCGCAGCCTCGCCAATCCACCATCTCTGGAAGTTCTCATACGGTGGAGGCACATCAACGATAAAAAAACGTGTGAACGTGCGAACGTTAACGCTGGCGCAGGCAAAGGATCCGGTGAACTAGTCCCTGGTTCCGGAGCCCTGCTGACTGCTCACCACTCACCGCTCACTATACTTTCAAAGGAGCCAATATGACGAATGCGAAATCTCGACGTGAATATCTGAAGGGGGATATCTGGAAGGAGTTGCAGGGGCGGCGGACCGACCAGCAGAAAGGTCTGCCCCATCCACCGCTGCAGAAACCTTATCCCGAGGAGGCAACGCTTATCGACCTGGAGGCACCCGAAAACCTCAATCTGGGAGAAATCCCCCTGAACGAGGCCATCGCGAAACGACAGAGCCGCCGGAAGTACCTTGAGGATGCGCTGAGCCTGGAGGATCTCGCCTTTCTGCTCTGGGCGACGCAGGGTGCACGCAAAATCCTGAGCGGAGGCCGTGCTGTCTTCCGTACCGTTCCCTCGGCGGGTGCGCGTCACCCTTTTGAAACCTACCTCTCCATCCATCGCGTCGCTAACCTACCTGTAGGCCTCTACCGCTATCTCTCGCTGGATCACAAACTCTGCCGCCTAAGTACCGACCCGACCTTACCTCAGAAGCTGGCCCAGGCCTGTCACGACCAGAGTTTCGTCGCTCAAAGCGCCGTGACCTTCGTGTGGACGGCCCTCCCCTACCGCACGGAGTGGCGCTACGACGTCGCAGCCCACAAGGTCATCGCCCTCGACGCGGGTCACGTCTGCCAGAACCTCTACCTGGCAGCGGAGGGCATCGGATGCGGCACCTGCGCCATCGCGGCTTACAATCAGAAGATGGTCGACGCGCTGCTCGATGTCGATGGGGAGGACGAATTCGCCATCTACGTCGCGCCGGTAGGAAAGGTCGAGTAACAAAGATGAAGGCTGCCGTTCTCTACTGGTCCCAGACCGGCAACACCGAGCAGGTCGCTCAAACCCTCAAAGCGGGTCTGGAAGAGGCCGGGGTTCAGGTGCACTACGCGCAGATCGAGAAAGATCTGGATCTTGATTGGTTCGACTACGACCTGACCTGCGTCGGCTTCCCTTCTTACCGCTGGTCGCCACCACGTCCCGTCGACGACTATCTCAACAGAACCTTCTCCGGTTACCATCGAGAAAAGCGGGTGAGGACAGGGGCACCGAAGATCCCTGGAAAACACGCCCTCATCTTCTGTACCTACTCCGGACCCCATACAGGCATCCGCGAGGCGATACCCGCAGCGCTCTACGCCGGTCAGTTCTTCGAACATCTGGGGTTCACCGTGCTTGACGAGTGGTACATCGTCGGGGAATTTCACGGCTCCGAGGAGAAGAGCACACAGGGAAGGTTGGGCGACATTCGCGGACGACCCAACGCCGCCGATCTGGAGAAGGTAAGACAGGACACCCTCCATCTCGTCAGCAGGATACAGCAGGAGATAGGATAGAAGACTGGATATTCGCTCGTAGATGCACAGAGAGAAGATTCTCACACCACGCACACCGGAGGTACACATGACAAAGATGGATTGGCTTAAACGCCTGTTTACCCTGAAACCAGCGGCGAGTAAACCTCTTACACCCGTCGAACCGGGCCTCTATCACACCACACGCGAGACCGACGGGCGATTTACCCGCTTCCATCTGCGGGTGGAGCGCGACGGCACCGGGATGCTCATCGCCAACGCCTCGGCGGCGGCCCGGCTCAACGCCTCCGGCGTCGTCATTGCCAGAGGGTTATTGGAGGATAAGGAAGAAGCAGCCATCCTCGACGACCTCAAAGCTCACTTTGAGGTCCCCACCGAGGAGATCCTGCGGAAGGACATCGAGCGGGTACAGGATCTTGTGAGGGCCATGCTTAACCCTGGTGACACCTACCCTGTCTTCAGCCTGGAAGACCCCGCCCTCTCGCCCTACCAGTCGGAGCTTATCGCCCCCCTGCAAGCCACGCTCGCACTGGCAGCGCCAGAGCAGGCCCTACCTATACTGGATCACCTCTGGAAAGTGGGCATCCCTCACGTCACCCTCTCCGTGCCCGAGGATCCCACACCCCAACACCTGTTGCGTGCTATCGAGCGGGCCGAGGATCTGGGGATGATCGCCGGGGTGCGCGCCCGGGCCACCGATCTACAACATGGGACGCTCTTACAAGATCTGTGGCAGGCAGGGGTCGACCACGTCACTCTCCTCTACGCCGCCCCCGATCCCGCAATCCACGACGCCCTCTGCGGCGAGGGCGATTACGAAGCAACGCTCGCCCTCTTCGGGTGGCTGCAGGAAAATCAGGTGGCCGCCGTCGCCGAGATCCCTCTCATCAGCACCACCGTACCCATGGTGGAGGAGAGCGTCACCGCGCTGATGACACTGGGCGCCGACAGTCTCTCCTTCGTCGCCTACGCCACCCTCGACGAGACACTGGCGACCGAGGACGGAGCGCTCCACGTCGACGCCCTGCTTCAGGTGGCGACCCGGGTGGAGGAAGCCGCCGACCTCGCCCAGGCTCGCTTCGTCTGGGAGTCCCCTGTCGAGCGAGATCCAACGCAATCCTTGAAGGGCCAGGTCCGCCGTGGGCCGCGCTGTTCCGCCGAGGTAGCGATCCGGGTGGAGCCCGACGGCGCCGTCATCCCACCCCGGGGGCCCTATCGCAGCGCAGGCAATCTCTTGCGCGATCCCTGGGAGGCCATCTGGTACGATGAGGCCTTCCGGCGCTACCGTGAACGGGTGGAAGCTCCCACCCGTTGCGATGTCTGCCCTGGTCTGGCCCTCTGCGCGGCGGATTGCCCTCGCGAGCCCCAAGGATGGGCACGTAAGGCGTCGTCGCAACCACTCACCTCTGAATCATGACGGGAGGTATCCATTGAAGACTCAAATCAGAACTCGCATATTCATATTGATAACACTGCTAACGCTGCTACTGGCGCCTCTGCAGTCAGCACTGGCCCAATCGTACAGCTTCTACGTGCCCGAGATGCGGATGCAGGTCTACGTCCAGCCCGACGCGTCCGTTCGCATTATCTATGACATTACCTTCGAGAACACCAACTACGGCCACGCCATCGACATCGTAGATATCGGTACACCCCACGAAGACTACGACATCAGCAACATGAAGGCCTCCGTCGATGGCGTAAGCCTCTCGACCATCCGGACTTCGACCTACATCGACACCGGCGTTGAGGTGCATCTGGGTAGCCAGGCCATCTCCCAGGGCGAGACGGGAACCTTCCACTTCGAATTTACCATGCCCGACCTGGTCTACCAGGACGTCACCGACAGGGACTACGCCTCCCTCCAGATCACGCCCACGTGGTTTGATGGAAGCTCGGTACAGGGAACGACAAACCTCCAGATAGCCATCCATATGCCGGAGGGGGTGGAGCCGGACGAGATCCGCTACCAGGAGGAGCCCTTCAGCCAGAAGGCCATCTTCGAGGGCCGCACCGTGGCCCTGTGGTCCTGGCCCGCCACCAAGCTGACAGGGCCTCACATGGTGGGGGTCTCCTTCCCCAAGAGGGGCATGGACCAGGTCGTCACCATGACCATATTCCAGCTCACGCGCAAATGGCTGGAGGATAACCCCACAGCCCGCTTCCTGGTGGTCTTAATCTCGCTCGCGCTCTTCTCCATCCTCTATTTCCGCTTCAGCGGTGGCACAGGCTGTGCCCTCTTTGTACCTCTCTTTGCAGGGCTTGTAGCGCTGGACGTCATCGCGCCGCTCTTCAGTCTGGCGAGCATTCCGCTGCTCCTCATCCTCATCGTGGTGAACGAGCGCCATCTGCGGAAAAAGCGCAAATCCTACCTGCCGCCCATTGCTCAGACGGAAGGTGGGGGGATCAAACGGGGACTCACCGCACCAGAGGCCGCCACCCTGCTGGAGATGCCGCTAAGCAAGGTACTCACTCTGATCATCTTTGGGCTGCTTGCCAAAGGAATCGTGAAACAGGTAAAAGCGGACCCGCTGGAGGTGGAGGTTGCCGATGATTTCCGCACGCAAAAGGGCATGTCCCCCACGGCGCGGTCGGCGCACTATCGCCGGGTCGCCCAGGAAAAGGGGACGGTGATCCACCGTTACGAGATTCCCTTCCTGACACTCCTGCAAACAAACCCGGGGAAGCCGGTAAAGGATATTGATTTTGGCGGCGCGATGAACAAGCTCGTCAAGGAGACGGCGGAGAAGATGAAGAACTTCGACCTCTCCGATACGCAGGATTACTACCGTCGCGTCGTGGCCCGCGCCTGGGAGAAAGCCGGTTCTCTCGGCGAAGTGGAACAGCGCGAGGAGTTCCTCGACAAATACCTGCCCTGGGTGTTGATGAGCGACCGCCATCCCACCGTGCTCACCACAAGACGCTATACCTACTGGCCCATCTGGATGCGTACTTCGCGTCCCAGTATAAGCACGAGCGGCGGCAAGGCCGTGACCAGGGGTGGCTCCAGCCGCCCATCGGTAGGCGGGCGCACCTCCCTCGGTGACGTCGGAGCCTCCTTCGCCGGATGGGCCGAGAATACCATGGGGGCCATGGCGGGTGCTATTCTGCCCGGCTCCCTGCAGGTTCCAGATGCCGCAGGAGGCGTCGTCGACCTCAGCGGTGTAGATCGCGTGACGGGCGACATCTTTGAAGCGTTGGCCAAAGCCTCGGCCAGCGGAAGCGGCGGAAGCAGCGGCGGTGGATCGAGCTGCGCCTGTGCCTGCGCCGGATGTGCCTGCGCCTGTGCCTGCGCGGGTGGCGGCAGATAGATGGTTACGTGCTTGATGCGGCGCACAGAAGCGCCGCATCAAGCCTCAACAATGACGTCTGGAAAAGCTCCATCCTCCACAGATCTGCCGACGGGCGTACTCCTTGAACGACAATCGGCGTGGCTAGCCCCCGCACGCTCCTATCTACTGCGCCGCGTCGGTATCGCCGGGCGGCAGCGAGTGCTGGATCTGGGAGCCGGACGGGGCGCGGTGACACCGGAGCTGGTGCGCCGCGCCCCCGGTCAGGTGATAGCACTGGATCGCAACACGGCGGCGCTCCGTGAGGTAACGCACGAGGCGGAGCGCGTGACCGGGGACGCCCGCCACCTGCCCCTGGCAACGGGTAGCCTCGACCTGGTTTTCAGCCAACTGACGCTGTTGTGGGTGCAACCTCTCGCGACCGTGCTGGACGAGATAGGCCGGATCCTGAAGACGGGCGGGGGTCTCGTGGCGCTGGAACCCGACTACGGCGGGCTGATGGAGTATCCCGCCGAGGCGGCAACCCGGGAGATCTGGCTGGAGGCGTTGGCCCGCGCGGGCGCCGATCCGCTGGTGGGGCGTAAGTTGCCTGGGATGCTGGAGGCGCGGGGCTTTAAGATAACCGTTGAATTACAGAACCGCCTCACCCCGCCCACCGAGGCCCGCTTCGACCTCCTGCGCGGCCTCCCCCTGAGGCCCAACGAAGAGAGCAAGCTGCGACGTATCGAGACCCTGGCCAGTGAGAGCGAAGGGCAGTGGGGGGTGGTGGCCCACCTGCCCTTTTTCTTCGTGAGAGCGGTGAAGATAGGAAATTAACACGCAGTCTGCAAAAGCGCCTCTTTGCGGTATAATATCCTTTGGGATATTCTCCGTAAACCAAAAAGGAATCAAGGACATCAGTGGACAACGAGAACTCTGTGATCGTCGAAGATAACGTCGGCAGGATCCGCGCGGTTGACATCAACCGGGAGATGCGGAGCGCCTACCTCGACTACGCGATGAGCGTCATCGTGGCGCGGGCGCTACCGGATGCGCGGGACGGTCTCAAACCCGTCCAGCGGCGGATTCTATACGCCATGTACGATATGGGCATTCGCCCCAACTCCTCCTACAAGAAATCGGCCCGTATCGTCGGCGAGGTGCTGGGTAAGTACCACCCCCACGGGGACAGCGCCGTCTACGATGCCATGGCCCGGTTGGCCCAGGATTTCTCCGTCCGCTACATGCTGGTCGACGGTCAGGGCAACTTCGGCTCCATCGATGGTGATTCCCCCGCGGCCATGCGCTACACCGAAGCCCGGCTGGCTTCCATCGCCATGGAGATGCTAGCCGACATCGACAAGGACACCGTTCCCTGGGTGGACAACTTCGATGGTACGCTGCAGGAGCCCCAGATCCTCCCCTCGATCCTGCCCAATCTC
>JBNGDR010000103.1:0-7222 GCA_049975685.1 Anaerolineae bacterium | reverse complement strand
TCTTCACCCTGCGCACACTGGAAGACGCGATGCAGATCAAGGCATACGCAGCCGATCGCGAAAGGGCTGTGGTGGTCGGCGGGGGACTGCTCGGGCTGGAGGCCGCGCGCGGTCTGAAGGGCATGGGCCTGGACGTCACCATCGTCGAGCTCTTTAACTGGCTCATGCCCATGCAGCTGGACGAGGAGGGCGGCGCCCTTCTCGGAGATTTTGCAGAAGGTCAAGGTTACACGGTGCTAACGGGCACCAGTCTCAAGGCCATTACAGGTGAGGATGAAGTAGAAGGCGCCGTCCTCGCCGGTGGACGTACCCTGCCCGCAGATATGGTCCTCATCGCGGCGGGCGTACGCCCGAATCTCACCCTCGCGCGCAAGACAGGTCTGGAGACCGATCGGGGCGTCACCGTGAACGACCGGATGGAGACCAGCGCTCCCCACGTCTACGCGGCGGGAGATATCGCCAGCTTCGAGGGGGTCTGTTGGGCCATTGTGCCCGTCGCCCAGGCTCAAGCCCAGGTTGCGGCATCGAATATGGCGGGAGAAGAGGCATCCTACGAGCCGGTGGTACCCTCGACATCGCTCAAGGTAGTGAACATCGACGTCAACTCAATGGGTACCATAGATCCCAAGGAAGACGAGAGTTTCGAACAGATCCGGCGCTCCCAACCGGACGCCTCTATCTACAAAAAGATCGTGCTGCACGATGGCCGGATCGTGGGCGCCATACTTATTAACGCCAAGGCGCTGGCCAAGGATCTATCCAGCCTGGTAGAGGAGCGCGCCAAGATGACCCCTGAGGAGGCCGGCAAACTGCTGGAAGCCTGATCCCGCACGAGACCCGACACGGCGTCCACCCAGTTCAAGGATGGGCGCCGTTTTCTGTGTTGAGAACCCTTGATCCACAGGGTTGCTTCTCAAGCCCTCTCTGAGTATAATGCAGCTGGATGAGATGGGGGGCTGGAAATAAAAATGAGGGAAGTTATGTTTTTACAGACCCATAGGAACAGAGGATGACACTAGACGACAATCTTCTGCAGGTACTCTTTGACCGCATGCCCATGGGCATCGCTGTCTTCGACTGTGAGTTGCGCCTCCAACGGTGCAACCCCACCTGGGCCGAGTTTATGGCTCGCTACACCCCCTCGACCCTCGAAGATGTGGAGCCTGGGCGCACCCTCTACGAACTGGTGCCCGGCGGCGAGGATTCCTGGCAGCCCGTCCTAGAGCGTGCACTTGCAGGCGAGACGATAAAGTTAAATGCTTTCCCCTCTGAGAGCGGTGGCATAGTCTCCTATTGGGACGTGGCCTTCACCCCCCTGGTCGAGGACGGAGAAGTGGTAGGGGTGGTAGACGTGACCATCGACGCTACCGAGCGAGTGAGGGCCCATCAGGAATTGGAAAGAACGATCGTAACCCTCGAAGAACGCGAAGAGCGGCTGGCGCTGGTCATGGAGGGTACCAACGAAGGTATCTGGGACTGGGACATCGAGACCGACGAGGTCTATTTCTCGTCACGCTGGAAGAGTATGCTGGGTTACGCCGAGGACGAGGTACCCGCTGATTTCAGCGCTTGGCGCCGTTTGGTACATCCCGACGATCTCGACAGGGCCTTACACATCATCGAGAGCCACCTCGAAGGAGAGAAATCGCTCTTCGAGATGGAACACCGTCTCCGTCATAGGGACGGTTCCTATCGCTGGATCCTGGCGCGAGGTGTTCTCCTGCGCGACGACGAAGGGCGCCCTTACCGTATGGTGGGTTCACACACCGACATCACGGCTCGCAAGCAGGCAGAGGAGACTCTCCAACACCGGCTGGCCTTTGAGAACATCATCACCACCATCTCCACGAACTTCATCAACCTGGCGCCGGAGGAGGTGGATGAGGGTATCTATCACGCCCTCCAGACACTGGGTGAGTTCGCCGACGTAGATCGCAGCTACGTCTTCCTCTTCTCCGAGGACAAAAGGTTCCTCACCAACACCCACGAATGGTGCGCCCCGGGGATCGAGCCGCAGCAATCACACCTGCGGCGGGTGCCTGTGGAAATGTGGGATTGGTCCAACCGGCGCATCCTCAAGGGTGAGGTCCTACACATCCCCGACGTGGGTGAACTTCCCCCCGAAGCAACACCGGAGCGAGAAGAGTTCCAATCCCAGAATATCCACTCCATTCTCGTCGTGCCCATGCTCTACCGGGGGGAGGTCATCGGATTCCTGGGCTTCGACGCAGTCCACAAGAATAAAAGATGGACAGAGGAGAGCATCCAGCTGCTCAAGGTCGTCGGCGAGATCTTCGTCAACGCGCTGGAACACAAGCGGGCGCAGACCATCGAGCGAGGTCAACGGCAGTTCCTCACGCTGCTGGCATCGGGGGATACACTCAGAGAGACACTGCACGCGCTGGTACGTATCATCGAGTCACAATCACCGGGTATGCGGGGGCTGGTACTCCTTCTGGAC
This sequence comes from Anaerolineae bacterium, assembly GCA_049975685.1. Classification (GTDB taxonomy): domain Bacteria; phylum Chloroflexota; class Anaerolineae; order B4-G1; family SLSP01; genus DAOTVC01. The sequence continues at coordinate 4,761 of JBNGDR010000103.1, read as the reverse complement.
GAGGACGGGCAACACCTCCGCTACGGCGCTTCGGTGAGCCTACCCCAGGAGTACGTTGAGACCCTGGAGGGGCTGGAGATCGGACCCGAGGTAGGTTCCTGTGGAACTGCGGCCTTCCGCCAGGAACGAGTTATCGTAGATGACATCGCTGCCGACCCCCGCTGGGATGGATTGCGCGATCTGGCACTGAAACATGGCTTACGTGCCTGCTGGTCGGAGCCCGTCCTCGCTTCGGATGGACAGGTCCTGGGAACCTTCGCCATGTATTACCAGTACCCACGTGCGCCCACAGAGCAGGAGTTGCGCACTATCGAGGTCGCCGCCGACCTCGTCGGCATCGCCGTGGAGCGCAAGCAGGCCGAGGAGACACTCCGGCGCTCGGAAGAGCGTTTCCGTGTCGCGGCGGAGAGCGCCACCGACCTCATCTACGAATGGGACCCGGTGACGAATAAGATGGAGTGGTTCGGTAACATTGATAGCCAGCTGGGTTACGCACCGGGCGAGTTTCCCAGAACTCGCGATGCCTGGCAAGAGGTCGTCCATCCCGAGGATCGAGCGCGGGTGCTGGACGCGGTGGCGGCCCATCTGACGACGGGCGAACCCTACTTCGTCGAGTACCGGGTGCAGCGCCGCGATGGTGACGTCCTCTATTGGGAGGATCGAGGGCGGGCACTGCGTGGTGAGGGGGAACGGCCCTACAAATGGATCGGAGCCACGAGCGACATCACCGAGCGGATGATGGCCCAACAAACCCTGGAGCAGCGCGTCACCGAGCGCACCGACGAGCTCCAGACGCTTATCAGCGTCCAGCAGGCTATAACCAGCGATCTGGACCCTGACATCGTCCTGCAGATGATCGCCGAAGAGGCGCTGCGGCTGACAGGTGTCCAGCGCGCCGTGGTACTCCTCCTCGATGAGACACAAGAAAGCCTGGTCGTCTCCTTCGTGGCAGGCGATGAACCCAAGAACCTGCTGGGAGAGACCCTCTCCGTAGAGGATTCCTTGAGCGGGAAGAATATGCTCGCTGGCGAACCCGTGCTCATCAGTGACATGATGGACGATCCCCGGGTTTGCCAGGAGACGGCGGAGAAGAGCCGTTTCCGCTGCCAGGTAAGCGTACCGCTGATGGCGCCCTCTGGCCCTTTAGGCGTTATCGCGGTCAGCGACTCTGAACCGGAGCGACTGGGCCCCAACGATGTGCGTGTATTAAGCATGTTAGCCTCTAGCGCCGTCATCGGTCTGGAAAACGCACGCCTCTATCAGGAGGAACAGGAACGCCGAGAGGAGGCCGAGCAGCGCCGGCGGGTGGCGGAGGGATTGCGTGATATCCTGACCTACCTCAACTCCGCTCGCACCTTTGAGGAGGTTCTGGACTACATCGTGTATCAAGCCAGTCAACTCCTGGGAGCCAGCGCAGGTGTCATCTATCGGGGCGATGTGGAGCAGAACGCTATCCTCATTGAGGCGACCAGCGGCGCGCCCGAGGAGCTTATGACTCTGGGGCCCCTGCCCAACTACATGGAGAGCGTGAACCGCGCCATCCTGCAGCGTGCACCTTACGCCGTCTCCCATTTGGAAAGGGAGGTCACGACCGATCTCCCCGAAGGAACGGTTGCCCTGGACCCCGCGCTCGTCCGCTGGAAGGAGATCATCCGGGATCATTACCGGGCCTATCTCGCCGTGCCGCTCATTATCAAGAACGAGCTCTACGGGGCACTGGTCCTCTACTACGTGGAACCCCGCGATTTTTCCGAGGAGGAGATGGAATTGGGGATGGCGCTGGGTGGACAGGTGGCGCTGGCCATCGAGAGCGCCCGGCTGCGCGCGGAGGCCGAACAGGCCGCCGTTGCCGCCGAGCGCAACCGGCTGGCCCGGGACCTCCACGACGCCGTGACCCAGACCCTCTTCTCCGCCAGTCTTATCGCTGAGGTACTCCCCATCCTCTGGGAACATAACCGGGAAGAGGGGGAGCGTCGTCTCCAGGAGCTCCGCGAGCTAACACGGGGCGCACTGGCGGAGATGCGAACACTGCTGCTGGAGCTGCGGCCTGCCACCCTGGTCGAGGCCAGGATGGAGGAGCTGCTGCAACAGCTCTCCGAGGCCATCGTGGGTCGGGCGCGTTTGCCCGTCGATTTGACGGTCAAGGATGGTCAACATCCACTGCCTCCCGACGTCAAGGTAACCTTCTATCGCGTGGCACAGGAGGCTTTGAACAACGTTGTGAAGCACGCGAACGCGACCCAGGTCGCCATCACCTATCGAGCCGATGACGAGGGGGCTCGCCTCCACATCCGTGACAACGGTCAGGGCTTCGATCCGGCTTTGGTTCCACCGGAACACCTGGGAGTGGGCATCATGCGCGAGCGAGCACAGAATGTCGATGCCCAGCTGGAGATCCATAGCCGGAGCGGTGAAGGAACAAGTATCACTCTGATCTGGCCTGGCGAAGAGCCGTGAAGGCTGAGTCAGTAGAGACATGTGTTTTGTTTTTACGCTTACAAGGAGCAGATATGATGAAAGAGAACGATTCCATACGTGTCATTATCGTTGATGATCATGCCGTTGTACGCAGTGGATTGGGTGCTTTCCTCTTTGCCTTCGACGATCTGGAGCTCATCGGGGAGGCTCGGAGCGGCCTGGAGGCCCTTAACCTCTGCGAGCGCTTCCATCCAGACGTCGTGCTCATGGATCTAATGATGCCCGGCATGGACGGCGCCGAAGCGACGAAGGCCATCCGCGAGCATTACCCCGATATCCAGGTCATCGCATTGACCAGCTTCAAGGAAGATGAGATGGTCCAGAACGCGCTTCAGGCGGGGGCCATCGGCTATCTATTGAAGAATGTGTCGGCAGATGAGCTGGCCAACGCCATACGCGCAGCCCACGCCGGGAAGCCCACCCTGGCGCCCGAGGCGGCGCAGGCACTCATCAAGGCCAGCACCCAGCCCCAGGAACCGGGATACGATCTTACCGAGCGGGAGGAAGAGGTACTGGAGCTGATGGTTGAAGGGCTGAGCAATCCCGATATTGCCGAAAGACTCGTGGTGAGTCGCTCGACGGTCAAGTTCCACGTCAGTAACATACTCTCCAAACTAGGGGTGAGCAGCCGGACCGAGGCAGTCTCGCTGGCCCTTAGAGAGGGACTCATCGAGCAGTAGGCATCCAACTCCCCGACGTAACACCCTCTATTTAAGCAGCGCAGGATCGACCTGCGCTGCTTTTGTTTCGGGTACTCTGTTTCCCCTAGACTGGCTCCCTGACCAGGACGGAAACCCATCCCCTGTCCAGGCAGATCAAGGAACCCCTATCCTCTTGAAGGCGTCTTAAGGGCGAAAGGGTCAACAAACACCCATACAGAAATCCAAATCAAGGAGGTTTTTCAATGTACCCGAAACAGAGCGTATCCAAGCATCGAAACCATCTTATAACTCAAGTGCAAGAGAAAGGAGTCTTTACCATGAAACCAAGAACGATGAGCTGGTTGATCTTCGCCATGATTTTGATGTTGACGTTGGTCAACTGTAGCCCCGCACCCTCAGAAGCTGCGGCCCTCTCCCGCGAGGACGTGGCCCCGCCCCCTACCCCCGGCACAGTACCGATGGTGGGGCCCCAGGAAGTCGTCGCGGACTTCTACGCCGATTACCTGGCCTATGAGTCCAACCCTCTGTCCGATGGCTGGTACCACACCCACGAAGCCGTGAGTCTGGACTGGGCCGCCGCCGTGGACGAGATCCTGGCCAGCTTCGATAAGGCGGGCTACGATCCTTTCCTCTGCGCGCAGGACAAACCAGAGCGCGTGATCCCAGGTCAGGTTACCATCAGCGGTGACAAAGCCGTGGTCGATGTTGAGAGCACTTTTGAGGGCCACGCCTTCACCGTCGAGCTTCGACGGGTAAACACCTGCTGGCAAATCACGAATGTAGTATGTATCCCTCAGGAAAGTGCTACGGACCCGATCGCGGAGGAGAGTTCTGACATCGGGGACGTGACCGAGGGCTGGCAGACCTTCCGCGATGAAGTCTTCGGCTTCGAGTTCCGCTATCCGGCTGAGTGGACGACCACAGAGGTCGAGCTCGATGTCCCCGATCGTCCCCCGGCTGGCAAGATGGAACGCCTGGTGAATCTGACACCTTCGGGGTGGAACAGAGACTTCTTCCCTCTCTCCTTCGAGGTCTACACATTGAGCAGCGAGGAATTCCAGGTGGAGCACATCCCCGGCGACACGAGGGAACAGCTCAACGTCAATGGTATCTCGATGGTTAAGGAAGTCTATGATTACGGGAATTTCTACGCCGTCCAATACACCTTCGAGAGCCCCGTGAAGGAGAATCTGCGCGTCGTCTGGTACGACTATTTCACCGGTTGGCCCGACCGGGTTGCGGGCCATGAGGTCACAGCCGAGCTGCTCGAACCTATACTGGCCTCCTTCCGATTCACAGAGTAGGTCTCTGAACCACGCCGTTTACCCCCGGTGTCAGTATGACACCGGGGGTTTTCTTATGCAGTGTAAAGTAATCTCGCTTTTTCTCCTCCCAAGACTGGTCATCTGACCAGGATAAAGACTGGTCTAGATGCGAGCAATAACTCCCCCCGGGTGCAGGGTGCCTCCAACGAGCTCAAGCAGTAAGCTCAAAGTGTATAATCGGTTCACCGTGGAAGGCACAGGACAGAAGAGCTTAAGGAATTCCGGATAATTGGGAGGTAATTCCAGTGAGATGAGAACCTATCCATTTGACCAGACCCCACCCTCTTCACTGGAAC
>JBNGDR010000102.1:0-7224 GCA_049975685.1 Anaerolineae bacterium | reverse complement strand
GGCGATTTCTGGGTGGGCACGCCGGAAGGCGCTTTACACTTCGATGGTTCGCCAGATCTCGCCACAAGCGGTCAGGAACTGATCCAGTACACCACCGCCGACGGTCTGGCGCACAACTCCGTCGAGGCTATCGCTATCGCGCCTGATGGCACCCTGTGGTTCGGCACCTACCACGGCGCCTCTCGCTTCGATGGTTCGCCAGAACTCACCACAAGCGGTCAAAACTGGACCACGGTCGATCAGCTGGCCGGCAAACGTATTCGGGATATCGCCGTCGCTCCTGATGGGGCCTTGTGGTTCGCCACCGACACGGGCATCCACCGCTACGCACCCGAGACCACGACCACCATGGAGCCTTCGCCCTCTCCGATCTTCACACCCATTCCAACCCACACCCCTACGATCACCCCGTACCCTACTCGAACGCCCATACCCACACAGACACCCACGCCCAGCCCCACGCCCACACCGCTGCCCGCCATCTTCCAGCAGATCATCCCGATCGAAGAGGTCCTTCCCGGAGATTTCGAGCGCCTGCACACATCTTCTGACGGCACGCTGTGGTTGATTACGGACGAAGGCATCGCCAGGATGCAAGAAGGGATTTGGAGCACCTACCTGGAAGATTCTACCGCAGGCCTGGTCGGCATCGACGGCGACGGGCGCGCCTGGGTAGTCAGCGAGGACACCGGGCAGATCTCGGCGTGGGATGGCACCACCTGGACGGTCTATGGAGACGACGAGGGCTGGCTCCCCGTCCCCCTGGATGACGGATGGCACCGCGAGGTGAAATGGGGGGAGAGCGACGGAGCGGGGGGATTCTGGATCGCCACCTCCCGGGATGTGCGCTTCTTCGATGGTGAGCAGTGGACCATCTACACGCCGGAAGAGATGAATATGGACGAAGTCGGCCGCGAAGAGCTGCTGGCAGCGTTCACGCTCAAGATTGCGAAGAGATCAGGGACCGTATGGGTCGGGGAGTGTGATTGGGCTCCACCGGGTCCGACCGGGGGACAAGGGCTACGCTGGTTCGACAGTTCGACAGATCTCACCACAGGCGGACAAGGGTGGCACGGAGATGACGCGCCCACCGCTTCCGGTTGCGTGGCGACCATAGCGGAGGATAAAGCCGGACACGTCTGGGCAGGCGTGGGGGCAAACCTCTGGCGCTTCGACCCCGTGTCCGGTGAAGCCCCCGAGTTCGGGGTTCAAACGCAGTTCGAGCCGCCAGATGAGCCGCCGGTTGGATGGCAACGTTACGGGAGCATCAACCAGATTACGCTGGATCCCACCGGCGATCCCTGGGTCACGATGCTGCTCTGCGGCGGAGCATGTTGTGATAACCTGGTCCTCTACCACATCCACAACGGAACCTGGACACCGATAGGCGAGGTGGGCCTGCCTATCGGTGCGTTTATAGACGTCGCTGGCACATCGTGGTACATCGGATCGAGCGGCGTCCAACGAGTCGCCGGTACCGCCCTTGAGATGGTGGTTCCCTTACGAGTTCGATCTGTGGTTGTGGACGAAGCCGAACGGGTCTGGTTCGTGGCCCGGTACCGGGGCGCCCTCTGGCTCTGGGTCCTCGACGGGAAAGGAGGATAAACCGACTTGCACGCTAATGATCCTACAGACGGACATCATCCGCTTGCACCATCTCACGCCTTCGTGGTCCGCATCTGGTGGGAATCAGGGCTCACCGGGCCCAATGGCCGCCCATTGTGGAGAGGGCAGGTACGGCACGCCGCCACCGGACGGACTCTGACCTTCCAATCGTTACAGGAATTGCTGCGCTTTATTCAAAAACAGACCGGCGACCTGGAATCCATTGAAGGACAAAAGACTAATGACGAAAGGAAGTCCAATGTTGAAGAACGAGCATAATCTACGCACAGTTGCATGGGTTGTAGCCATCGCCCTGAGCCTGATACTTGCAGGCTGTGGCGGTGGCGCGGAGATCACCTACCGGGTAGGAGGCACGGCGCCAGAGGCCGAGGTTTCATATACCAACACCGACGGCGAGACCGAAACGACCACCGTCAGTCTACCCTGGGAGAAGACGCTCAACGTGGGCAGCGAGTTCTCCTTTGAGATGGAAGCCGTCAACCCATCGGACAGCGGCACGGTGACCTGTGAGGTACTGGTGAATGGAGACTCCCTGGGTGAAGGGGAAGGTAACGCCTCCATCTCCTGCTCCGGCAACTTCTCCCAACAGGGAAACAGCCGCAGCGCCTCTTTCTCAAGTTTGCCGGACGCCGTCGCACCGGTCTCCACACCCACCCCCTCGGCCGAGGATCACCTGGAACAGGGGCGGACGTACGCCGAACAGGGTGAGTTGGACAAGGCCATCGTCGAATTCGAGAAAGCGATAGCGCTTGACCCCAACAACGCCACCCTCCATAACGACCTCGCTGCCGCCTACTATCAGCAGGGTCGGATCGACGAAGCCGTTGCCACGTGGGAGCAGGCCCTTGAGATTGATTCCGAATTGGCCGATACCCACTACAATCTGGGACTCGTCTACGCGGGGCAGGGCAAGCTTGATGAGGCCATCACAAAGTGGGAGGAGACCCTCCAGATCGATCCCAACTACGCCAACGCCCACAAGAACCTGGGGATTGCCTACACCGAGCAAGGTCGGCTGGAGGAGGCTGTCGCCGAGTTCGAGACGTACCTGCAGCTCAAGCCCGACGCCGAGGACAGGACAGCCGTAGAGGAAGAGATCGCGAAGCTCAAAGAACAGACCGGACCACCGACCATCGAACATCGCAGCGCTGCGGGTGGCTACAGCCTGCGCTACCCTGAGAGCTGGTACCTCGTCGAGGATGACATGGACACCGCTCTGGCTCCGAGCCGGGAGGACTACGAAGCGCCTTCGTTGCAGTCACCCCTCTTCAACTTCGTCGTCTGGCCCCGAGCCTTGGCGATCGAGAGCCTCGACCTGGAGGAGAGTTCTCCCCCGATGGACTTCCTGCAAGTGATGGCCGAACGTCTGGACGCTGAGACAGGAGAGACGGCAGAGATCCAGATCGCCGGTTACCCGGCCGCGGCTGCTACCACCACGGGGACTCTGGAAGGCTCACCCTACAGGGGCGAATTGCTCGTCATCCTGGTGGAAGAGAGGCTCTTCTTCGTCGAGGCCCTGGCGCCACCCGACCAATGGGACAACGCCCGCCCTATCTTCGTGAACATTGTCAACAGCCTCTCCTTCTTTGAGCCGGAGTGACAACGACAACAACAGCATCGTCTTCATCCCGGTTAAAGGAGTGACTGACGTGGTCACGAGGGATCTAATTACCGATCTGGCTCAAAGAGTTAAGGACAAGGCTCAGTAGAAACGCGGTTTTGGGAAAACCCTATTTGTTCACAGCATTGAGTAGAAGCAAGGAGGAAGAGCGATGAGAGGACAGCGTTGGCTCACTCACAGGACGAGGATACGCCTTGGAACATTGATGTTGATCGTATTGTTGCTGATCAATAGGGGTGCTCTGGCACAGGGGCCTTCACCGCAGGCCGCTCTGGGCACCGCCTTCACCTATCAGGGCCGCCTGAACGACGCGAGCGGCCCCGTGACCGGCACCTGCGACTTCACCTTCGCGCTCTACGATGAGGCCGGCAGCGGCACGCCGCCCACAGGCGGCACGTTGCTGGGCACCGAGACGAAGAACGGCGTGCAGGTCAGCGACGGTTACTTCAGGGAGGAGGTGGACTTCGGGACCGGCGTCTTCAACGGAGAGGCCCGCTACCTGGAGATCGCGGTCGATTGCGGCAGCGGATCTACGACGCTCAGCCCGCGCCAGCCCCTCACGCCGACGCCGTATGCCCTCTACGCCACACGCGCGCCCTGGTCCGGCCTGATCAACAGACCCGCCGGGTTGGACGACGGCGACGATGATACCACGTATAGCGCCGGGACCGGCCTGAGCCTCGGCGGCGGCTCTTTCAGCTTGACCACGCCCTACCGCCTGCCCCAGGGGTGCGATCCCGGGCAGATCCCGGAGTGGAACGGCAGTGCCTGGACCTGCGGGACCGATGACGTGGGCACCGGTGGGGGCGGGGGCGACATCACCGCCGTCAACGCCGGCACCGGCCTGACAGGAGGCGGCCCCAGCGGCGACGTGACGTTGGCACTGGATACATCTTATACCGACGGACGCTACTGGTCTCTCACCGGCAACGGCGGCACCACGCCCGGTACCCACTTCCTGGGCACCACCGATGATCAACCACTACAACTTCATGTCAACGGCGCTCGGATCCTGCTTCTTGAACCCAATAGTACCAGCCCTAACCTCATCGGCGGACACAGCAGCAACTCCACGAGCGACAACCCCTTCGGCGTCACCATCGGCGGCGGCGGAAATTACTCCTACCCTAACCTCGTGACCGATCACTATGGCACCATTGCCGGTGGTGTGGGAAATGTGGTAGGGGATGGCGATGGGAGTCCGGGCAACCTCTGGTATGCTACCATCGGTGGAGGTTACCGAAACGAGTTGATGGGCGCCTACGGTACCATCGCCGGAGGAAGGCATAACGTTGCCACAGGGTCCTATTCGACCATCGGGGGAGGCTACGACAACGAAATCACCGCCATCTACGCGACCATCGGCGGGGGATATGGCAACGTCGTGACGAGAACGTACGCCACCATCGGCGGCGGTGTGGGAAACCGGGTCACCGATGACTACGCCACCATCGGGGGCGGATGGGAGAATGTGGTCTCTGGCGAGTACGGCGTGGCTGGCGGAGGATATTGGAACACCGTCAGTGGCATGTACACCGTTGTCGGTGGAGGACGGCAGAACGAGGCTATCAACGACTACGCCACCGTCGGCGGCGGGCACCAGAACGACACCACCGGCTATGGAGCCACCGTACCAGGGGGAGTGAAAAACTGGGCGGGGGGTGATTACAGCTTTGCTGCCGGCTACTGGGCCAAGGCTGCCCACCGCGGATCCTTCGTCTGGGCTGGCTTCGGCAACGGCACCGCCGAGCACGTCACTTCCAGCGCCGAGAATCAGTTCCTGGTGCGAGCCTCCGGCGGGGTAGTCTTTACGACCACCGATAGCGCGATGCTGCGCCTGGAACCCAACGCCACCAGCCCCAGTCTCATCGGAGGACATACCAGCAACGCCATCCTCGAAGGCGCCTACGGCGTCTTCATCGGCGGTGGGGGGAACAACACCTTTGGCAACCGTGTGATCGATCACTACGGCACCATCGGAGGCGGCCTCAACAATCTGATCGGGAGCTGGAACGGCGATCCTACCGATGCCCAATACGCTACCATCTGCGGTGGAGGCGGCAACCAGGCTACAGGGCTCTACACCACCATCGGCGGGGGCGCGGGCAACCAGGCCACTTATGAATATGCAACCGTCGCCGGTGGATACAGCAACATCGCCACCGACGAGAATGCCACCGTGGGCGGGGGCAGTCTCAACGAAGCAAAGGGGGACAGCGCTACTGTACCAGGGGGAAGCGTCAACCAGGCCTATGGGAACTACAGCTTCGCCGCTGGGCGCTACGCCCAGGCCCTCCACCAGGGCTCCTTCGTCTGGGCTGATTCCACCGTGGCCTACTTCCAATCGCAGCGGGACAAGCAGTTCCGTGTGCGAGCCCATGGCGGCGTCCGCTTCGACGTAGACGTCACGTCAGGTCAGGAGGAATGGGTCGAGATCTACGACGACGGCAGCGACCTGATCACCACCTCAAGCGGGGCGCATCTGACCCTCGGCGGCGCCTGGACCGACTCCTCGGACCGCGACCTGAAGGAGAACTTCGACGCAGTAGATGGTCAAGAGGTACTCGCTCACGTAGCAGAGCTACCCATCACCACCTGGAGCTACAAGGCCGAGGACGATTCGGTCCGCCACATGGGGCCGGTGGCCCAGGACTTCTACGCAGCCTTCGGCCTGGGAGCGGACGACCGGCACATCGCCGCCCTCGACAGCAGCGGCGTCGCCCTGGCCGCCATCCAGGGATTGTACCAACGCACGCAGGCCCTTGAGGCGGAGAATGCGACGCTCCGCGAGCAGGTGAAAGATCTGCAAGAAGAGAATGCCACTCAACAGGCCCAGATCGACGCCATAGAAGAGCGCCTGACCACGTTGGAAGACGGAGGAACCGGACCGTCACAGCCTCTCAAGAGCAAGCTCGCGCCGGGCGCAGGGTTCCTCCTGGCGGGCCTGATCTTGGTCGGGACCCTTTCGAAGAGAGGCCCCTGGTTCGACCGGCAGCACGGCAAGACAAGATCATCAAAGGAGGGCGAGTGATGCTTAAGCAAAGACGCTTTCATCTCACTGTGGGATTTGCGCTTGCCCTGACGACCGTGGCTCTAACGCTCCTTGCTACAACCGCTCGGGCCGATGGTCCAGGGTACACCCTCAACTGGTGGACAGTGGCCGGGGGCGGTGGAACGGCAATGGATGCTGGCGGGCAGTACACGCTTGATGGCACGGCCGGCCAACCGGAGGCCGGCACCCTCGGCGGCGGTGATTATATCCTCGGCGGCGGTTTCTGGGCAGGGGGTGAGGTGATGATACTCGGCGAGGAGATCCACCTACCCTTGATTCTACGATATCCCTGAGATTGAGGCCTTGCACCCGAAGGGCGAATCGCTCTTCGGGTGCAATCTACGCCGTTGACTTACCTGCTACGAAATATCCATGAAAACATCCGGCCTCTGTTCGGCAATGCGCAACAAGGCCTGGGCAGGACCGCTCGGTTTGCGTCGGCCCTGTTCCCAATCCTGCACAGTACGCACGCTGACCCCCATCAGTCCTGCGAAAGCTGCTTGCGACAGTTTTAGTTTAGCACGGATCACTTCTGGAGCTGACGGCTTTTGCAGCGTACGGGTGAACAAAGTCTTCTCTCCAGCCTTGTACGCCTTTATTTCGCGAATGCCTTCAAGGATCTCCTGACCAATATCACGTTCAGTCATCATTAACCTCCCTCGCAATCTGACGCAAAATGTGTGCCGGGATATTCTTTACTTCGCTCTTGCTATAGATAGTTAACAACCAAATCTCGTCATCTCGACGTTTGAAATAGTAAATCACTCGCAATCCACCACGTTTTCCTCTGCCCGCCATAGCCCAGCGAAGTTTGCGAACGCCGCCTGAGCCAGGTACCACCTTTCCTGCTTCGGGATGTAAGAGCAAGAAGCGCTGTAAACCCAGATACTCATCTTCCGACAAATATATGTAGACGTATTTCGTG
>JBNGDR010000101.1:0-7230 GCA_049975685.1 Anaerolineae bacterium | reverse complement strand
TCGAGGAAGACGTGGCCCGACCACTCGGCAAACCAGCCAACCATGGTACGCACACCGACGTCCGTCTCCTCGCCCGGTGAAACCGTCAACTGCACCCAGTCCAGAATGTAGTGCTGTTTCTCGTCCCAGTAAGAAAGGAAGTAATCGCCGGGCGGCACGTCGGGAATATTGAAGGAGCCGTCGGCCTCACCACGCCCCACCCACACCGCCTGGTCACCATTCTGCAGATCGTTAAGGGCGATCAAGGGATAGGCGATGGGACGCTCGAGTTTGGTGCCCATAAGACCGCCCCAGATGTCGCCCATGTGAGGCAGACCATCCTGCGACGGAATATAGGTGGAGCTGGCCATGATGACACCGCTGACACTGCCGTTCTCAGGCGCGGTCGTCGTGAGGGTATCGGTGGGATGGACGAAGCCGAAGATGGTCCAGGGGAAAGGTTCGGCGGCGATGAGGAACTCGTTGTCCAGACCGGTGCCCGCCTCCTGGAGCCAGGTGTCCCACCCGTGAGAGCCCTCAAGTGTGGTGGTCTGTATCCAGTCGGTGCCGTCGGGTGGCACCATTAGAACGTCGTAACGCATCGGCCCGATGAAGGGGATGGTAATGTTACCGTCGGCGTCGCTGAGGCACTCGCCTCCGGAGCCGGGGATGGGGATGGGATTACCATCGCCATCGTAAATGATGTCACCATTGCCATCTCGTTCGTATTCACTACAGATGGGGTTGCCGAAGACGTCGGTGGTGATCTCACCGGCGATGTCGTTAAGGATGGCGCGGAAGCCCTCCAGGCCCGCTTCCACCGGAGCGTCGTATTGTCCGTTGGTCATAGCCCGGTCGTCAAAGACCTTGATGACCATCTGGGCTGGGGGCAAAGGCAGGGGATGTACAGCCACGGTGATGAGTCCGGGCTCCGGAAGGGGGACGGTGAAGTGCTCCCCATCCACCTTGTATCCATCGGCCATTACGGAAATGAGGTAATCACCGGGGGGCAGATCGATGCCCACCGTCTCATTCAGATCATCCTGATCCCCCTGAGTGTAGACGGGGGCCCAGCCGGGCACCGTCCTTACACCGGGCCAATCACATTCGTCGGGATAGAGAGGATCGCGGATGGTGTTGGTGGGCGGATCGGTGTAGGCGAAACAATGCGTGCTGTCGAAGGGATCGCCGGTGTTGTCAACACTGATGAGGAACTCGTAAGGGGAAGTGATCACCTCCCCTTCCACGACCCCGGCGCCGCCAAAGGCGCGGGGCTCGGTGCGGGCGTTCACCACCTCTAGAGTGAGGGAGGTGGTCATCGCCTGCTGGGGCTGGGGAGCCGCGGCCGCGATGGCCGCCTCCCCGAACTCGCTATCCATAGCTGCTACACGCGCGGGGGCTGCGGGCGCCGCAGGCGAGGCGGATACTGCCTTTCCTGGGGTACCAGAGAGCAGACCTAGCAGGGCAAAGGCCAACAACAACGTTAGCAACGGCAGGGCCACAAGGTGACCGAGCCGACGATACTTTGCCTTGCGCTTCCTGTCACCGACCGCTTGCTCTTTTCCGATCATTATCTATTCCTCCTGGGGGATTTGGTTTCCGCCGAGAAAGATGACCTCACTTTCGCAACGGAATTAATCCTGATCATGCCATCGCTTCCATCAATTCCGCCAATTCCGTAATGAGCCGTCAGTGAATGCCCGGCCCATTCCAAGCAATTAAAGAATATCACGACAAGCCACTCGCCTACCGCCGGAAAACCCTTGCGTGGTGGTGGGATCTCGTCACCAACGTTGGTTGAATGGGTAAGGTTGGCGTCAGCATTGTCGGAGCCGGGGGAAGATACAACGTATCCCACATTCGGGTCATCCGGAGGCCGCTCCTCGCCTATACACCCAACTCGACTAACGGTGCCAACCAAAGCGGGACAATCCCACCGTCAAGGGAGCCAGATCCGGCGGTCAGCGAGGTAGGAGGTGTGATACTCTTATATTGGTATGGTGTGCAAGAATGAGGTTGAGTCTAACTTTACCCGTTACAAATCTAAGGAGGTAACATGTTTAACAAGAAGTACATTCGCATATGGGTTATCGCCATTGTCGTACTGACCATAACCTCAGTTGTCTATGCGGCGCACGTCACTATTGATACGGACAACGCCTTGCTCGACGCCGCCTGGAGTAATGTATCCATGCTTCTCGATAGTGCCGAGTGGGGAGATGTCGGCAACACCAACTATGACATCGGAGAAGTCTGGGTAGGCAACGACGCAAGCCCTCCCAGCGAGATCTACTTCCGGGTGGATCTTGAGGGTACTCTGCTGGTCTTTGACCGCCTGGAAGCCAGAGTAGATTGTACGGGAGATAATGATTTCACGGACACTCAAGACGTCATCGTCTATTACCAGCTCAATGTAGGAGGCGAAGACGTGTCCGAATGTCAGGGCAATCTATATGCAAGCGGGTGCCCATTCAGCCTCATCGAGCAGAACGGTGATACGTATGGTGAGGAGATCACAGGATCCCCCAACTCCTACGAATGGAAGGCAGATATCAGCGGTGACGCCAACTGGTCGGCCTGCCTAGACAACCTCAAGGTTCAATTTGCCTCCATGAACGACGGCAGCGAGATCGATGTCACAGACTGGCAAGAGGCCGATTACAGCGTTCCCAACTCTGTAACCCTGGCAGGCTTCACAGCCCGGGGCAACCTCGTCGCTTCCGTTGTCGCTATCGTCGTCGGTGTTATGACCCTGGGTATCTTCATGGTGCTGCGACAACGCAACGGGTAGAGGCTATTGTGCAGAGGATCGGCATGAGTCCTGGGACTGACCGAAGGTTGTGCTGAGGAGGGCCCATAGATAATTGAATAGTGTTGCAGGGTAGCACAACGACTCCGGATCAGGGCGGACCCGCCTCGATGGCATGCTATCGAGGCGGGTTTCTTATCTTACCAGAGCCTCGGCCACCACCTTGCGTATTTGAGTGATAGATAGAGGCTTGATAAGACAGTCACGTACGTCAAGACGATCTGCCTTCTCATGAAGGTCGGCGTCGGGAAAGCAGGTGATCCAGAGCACTGCCACCTTTTCGTCCAGCCGACGGACGGCGCTGGTGAGCTCGCAACCATTCATTCCGGGCATCTTGATGTCGGTCACGATGAGATCGAAGGGGGTCTGTGTCACCAGATCCAGGGCGTCACCCCCGTTCCGAGCCGTTTTGACGCACCACCGATCGGCGTACCTGGCGAGCGCACCACGCCAGACGAACAGAATCTGTTCATCATCGTCAACAACGAGAATCTGCTTTCGTGTGCCCACCGGACTTAATCTCTTCCTTTCACCTGGAGACCCATACACAATTTAGTATAACACATCACACGGTTGCCAACCGCCGGATAAGTTTGGGGAACGTTGGGGCTCCGTTTGTACAATTAGCAGAGTTGGAGAATCTGCGCGAGGCGCCAGGTGCGTTCCACCTACACTCTTGTGATTTAGGTCAATCAAGCTTTGAAAATATAACCCACGCCGCGCACGTTCAGGATATGCCTGGGCGATGAGGGTTTCGGCTCCACCTTGCGGCGCAGACGATAGATGTACCACTTGATGACGTCGCGCGCCTCCTGCAAGTGGTCACACTCGTACCCCCGCACCGCCTTTACTAACTCCGGCGGTGGTACCGGCCGGTCGTCGTTCTCCATCAGATAGACTAGAAGCTCGTACTCGTAGGTCGTCAGATCCACAGGATCGTCATTGAGAGTAACCTTATGACTCTCCAAATCGACCACAAAATTACCCCGCTGCAGCACGGAAGGGTTCTGCGGCTCTATAGGTGCGGCCCGGTCACTCTCTTTTTGTCGTCTTTTCAGGACGTCGGCTACCACCTGGCGCAGCTCGGAGGCCTTGATGGGCTTAAGCAGGTAAGCATCCACCCCCTCGCGGATGGCCTCTATGGCCGAATCCAGGGTTCCATGTCCCGTAAGAATGATCGCCACCGTCTGCGGCCAGCGCCAGCTCAACGCCTGTAGGACCCGTAGACCGTCAACGCGCCCTCCCAGTCGCAGATCGAGCATAGCCAGATCGAACTCGGTGGTACGAAGGTACTCCAGAGCCTCCTCACCGCTGGAAGCCGTAACGACGCGGTGCCCCTCCCCCGATAGAGTCTCCGCCAGGAAAAAGCGGATCCCTTCATCATCATCTACCACAAGCGTCTGTATTTGCTCTTGCATGGGATCTACCTTTCTTCTGCTGCCATCTGCTCAGGTTCCTGAAGTGGCAGCCAGATGGTGAAGGTGGAGCCTTCCCCCTGCTGGCTCTCCACCTCAATGCGGCCCCCGTGTTGCTGTACGATATTCCGACTGATGAAAAGACCCAGGCCCAGACTTTCCATCTTGGTCGTGTAGAAGGGCTCAAAGAGACGCTCCAGGGTCTCAGGTGAGATGCCCGTACCTTCGTCCGTGAACCGGATCTGCACACCAGGTGGTTGCCGGGTCGCTGACGTGCTCACGTGCAGGCCACCCCCAAGGGGCATGGCATCCAACGCATTGAGCACCAAGTTGAGAAAGACCTGTTGTATGGCATCGGGCATGAGCTGCAACTCCGGTAGATTGGGGGTGCCCGTCCAGGTTACTTCTACCCCACAATCCCCGCACTTCTTGCGCGTCAGGAGGAGCACCTTCTCCACGAACTCGTTGAGATCGACGAGCTCCTTCTCCTCCGTCTCCGCCCGCTGATGCAAGGTTCGCAACTGCATCACGACGCGCGACGCCCGCTCCAGGGCATCGGCGGTCACCTCTAGATAACTGTTAGCATCCCCGCCCTTCTCCAATTGCTCCTGTGCCAGCCCCAGGCACCCTATCGCCGCCTGCAAGGGGTTGTTGATCTCGTGCGCCAGGGAGGTGGCCAACTTGCCCGCCACGGCCAGCTGTTCCGCGTCGATAAGGGCCGCCAGCGCCCGCTTCTCCTCGGTGATATCCTGCGCGATACCCGCCAGCCGGTAGGGCCGTCCTGATTCATCGTAGATGGGAAAGGCACGCGTCCGGAGCCAGCGCACCTGGCCGTCGGGGCGCAGGATGCGAAACTCCGCCTCCTGCCCCTCCCACACCGTCATGAGGTCGGCAGGGATCCGGTCCTGATCCTCTGGATGGACGTTCACCAGGATGCCATCCATATACTCAGGCGCCTCCTGGAGCGGAATCCCCCAGATCGTCTCGTAGGCCGGGTTCAGGTACAACATCCGCCCGGTGTCCGGCTCCACGAGCCACAGAACCTCATCGATATTCTCCGTCACCTGACGGAAGCGCTCCTCGCTCTCCCGCAGCTCGGCCGTACGGGCTGCAACACGCTGCTCCAGCTCGTCACGAGCCCGGCTCAGAGCCCTCTCCGTCTCCTTCAGTCTGGTGATGTCGACGGTAGTGACAATGACATGCCAGTCGGAAAAGGAAAGCGGCACCGCGCTGACGCTGGTCCAGATCTCCTCGCCATCCTCTTTGACGATCCCGATCTCCACATCACGGACCGGCTGCTGCTCCCGCAGGGCCCGGTTGCTGGGGAATTCATCGTGAACCATCGGATTACCATCTGCCCGTAGGTAGGTTCGCCCCCGATAATCCCCCCCGGCCAGCTGCGCCTGCGAAAGATCTAGAATTCTGGCCAGCGCCGGGTTGAAGAGACGAATGTGGCGCTCGTCATCCAAAATGGAGATTCCAATCGGCAGGACCTGGAACAAAGCCCGCAGCTTCTCTTCACTACGGTGGAGCGCCTCCTTGACCTGTTTGCGTCTCGTAATATCCTGGAAGATCCCCACCGCCCTCGTGATCTGCCCCTCCCTGTCGCGGATGGGCGCGGTGTTAAGCAGCAGATCCTGTGACTCGTCCTGCGAGGGAAAGATTCTCACCTCTACTCCATGGAGCGCGCGCCCCTCCAACGTTAGCTTGAAGAGGTGCTCCAGGCGCGGATCACAGGGGCTACCACCGGCATGGTCAAAGTGCGGTCTCTCTGGAAGATCGTCCAACTCATCGCACGACATCGGCTGCGCATAGAGGATCTCGGCAGCCGGATTGGAGAGGATGACCCGAGCCTGCTCATCGGTGACGATGATACCCTCCGGCGCGCTCTCCAGGATAGCCATCAGAAGCGCCTGCTTGGCCTCCAGTCTGGAGAGGATCTCTTCCCTCTCCTGTTCAGCCCGCTTGCGATCGGTGATATCGCGATTGCTACTACGATAGCCCAGCCAATTCCCGCCAGCATCATAGACGGGTTGACAGAGATGATTAATCCAGCGCACCTCGCCCTCAGAGGTAACAACACGGAAGTCAACGCCTTGCAATGCATGGCTCTGGTGCCGCTCTCGAACGTGTCCGTTGAAGATGTGCCGATCATCGGGATGGGTGATCCGGCGCAGAAGATCGGGATCTTCGTAGAAACTCTCTGGTGGATAGCCGGTCATCCGCTCGCAGGCAGGAGAGACGTAGAGATAACTGCCATCCGGACCGATCCAGGACTCCCAGTCGTAGGTGAAATCGGCCACCAGCCGGAATTGCTCCTCCTTGGCCCACAACTCCTGCTCGGCCCGGATGCGTTCGGTGACATCCAGCAAGGAAAAGACCAACCCCTGTACCTCACCCTGGGCGTCCTTGACCGGCACCAAGCTCCAGTCCCAATAGGTCACGCCCCGCTCCGGTTGACCGGCGTACTCGAAGGGCCTGGCCTGGAAGGCAACCGGCTCGCCCGTATCGCGCACCCGTTTGAAGATGGCCTCGTTCTCCTCATCGGGAAAGAGCTCGAAGTGGTTGCGACCCAGCAGCTCCTCACGACTATACCCCGATTCCTCGACGTAGGCGGAGTTGACCCTGACAAAGTTGAATCGGAGATCTAGGTAGGCAAGACAGGCGTGAGTGTTTTCCATGATCACCTGGAGCATATCGCGATCCCGCTCCAGGGTCTCGGCCAATCTCCGTATCTTCTCGCGATCCCGGGTGATCAATTCGAAGAGTTGCTCTCGTCCCTGTGTTCGGTCCTGCGAAAAGAGAGCGCGTGCTCGCTGGTCCGCCAGCAACGCCTCGTTCTCGCGCCGCAGCTCGTCATGAGCCGCCTGGAGATCCTCATAAGCTGCACGGAGCTCTTCAAAGGCCCGTTGGAGTTCGGGGGCCGTCCGCCTATGGTCACTCTGCGTATCGCTCATTCTATTCGTCCCTGTCCCGATTATGGCACATCCAATACAGACTCTACTGAAAAAATCTTTAATCTCACGC
>JBNGDR010000100.1:0-7260 GCA_049975685.1 Anaerolineae bacterium | reverse complement strand
ATGTGGCTGACGCTCGTCACCGGGCCTTCGGCCTACAAGCCCGAACTGTTGCGGCGCCTTACTCTGGGACTTATCGATCCGGCGAACGCGGGCAAGTTACACGCTGTGTGGTTGCCTCCGGTGACGGGGGTGCTCTTCTACGTGCACGCGATCCTGGGGTTCCAGCTGCTGGGCCATCGGCTCCGGTGGGTCCGGCGCAAGGTGATCTGGGAGGTGGCCTTCTTCATTCTGGGCATCGCAGCCATCGCCCAATTACTGATATTGTTCTACGGTTAACGCGAGGATTCACGTCGGCGAAGTTTTTGTCAAATTACAAGTTAATCTTAATCGAGTCTACATATAAGGAGGAACTTCAATGGATGAGTGGTTGGATATTCTCACGAGAGCCATGAAGTTGGAGCAGGACGGGCGCGAATTCTACCTTCATGCCGCTACGATGACCGATGATAAGTCGGCCCAGAAGATGTTCCGTCGATTGGCGGATGACGAGCTTCACCATTATACCTACCTGCAGCGTGAGTACGCATCCCTGCTGTGCGATGACCGTTGGTGCGTTATCCCCGAGCTGGAGACGGTGGAGCGCATCGATGAGGAGGAGCCTATCTTCCCACCTGCCGATAGGGAACTGGATGAGACGCTGGGCGAGAACCCGACGCTTGAGGATGTTTTGCTCTTCGCGCTGGATGCGGAGGACAAGAGCTTCAAACTTTATCAAGAGAGCGCGAAGAAGGTCTCAGACAGCGAGGCTAAAGCTCTCTTCAACAGCCTGGCATCGGCAGAAATGGGCCATTTCACGACGGTCATGCAGCGTTATGAATCATTCTTCGGTTACCCTCGCTAGCGGAAGAGGTCTCTCCCCTGGTGCCATGTCGGTGCCGGGAGGTGGCCCTGGCACAAAGCGTAGGGAACCAGCTATTCTGCTAGAGTAAAGGAGGCTCACGTGGAAGATAATTTCTACTTTGCACAGGTAGGACGTCCCGCCCCCGAGTTCGAAGCTCAAGGGTTGGTTGACGACGAGATCAAGAGTATCAGTTTAGACGATTACCGGGGCAAGTGGGTGGTGCTTTTCTTCTACCCAGGTGATTTCACCTTCGTATGTCCTACGGAGCTGGTAGCCGTGGCGGAGCGTTACGAGGAATTCACCGAGCGCGGCGTGGAGGTGTTAAGTATCAGCGTGGACTCCCCGCAGGTTCACAAGGCCTGGCAGGAGCACGAACTGTCCAAGATGGTCGAGGGGGGGATTCCCTATCCTATGCTGTCGGATAAGGCGGGTGAGATAGGCGAGATGTATCTCGTCTACGATCCTGACGAGGGTGTCGATCTACGCGGGTTCTTCGTCATCGACCCCGATGGTGTCTTGCAGGTCGCGGAGATCCTCAACGCTTCGATGGGGCGGGACGTTGATGAGATGTTACGCCTGATTCGTGGTGCCCAATACGTCTACGCCCGCCGTGACGAGGCGTTACCCGCCTGTTGGAAGCCGGGTCAGCAGACGCTCAAACCGGGTGAGGATCTGGTCGGCAAGGTCTGGACAACCTGGCGGAAGTGACGTGCCGTTGTATTCCCGCCCCGTCGAGCCCACCGGCGAGAGGGTCGGGAGCCTTTCTGATGAAGAATGGGCCTCCCCGGCGGGAGGCCTTTTCTTCTCAGAAAGAAGTCGCATTATCCGTGGATACCACCCGTAAAGCTGACCGGCGTAGGTTGGGAGTGAAAGGAGTAGAGTGTGAGCAAACTTAAGGATATGCATACGCCCGTTTTTTGGGCCGAGGGACACCCAGGTCCCCTCCCTTCCCAGGGTTGGACGATCCAGATCGATGGTCTGGTAGAGGGAGCGACGACGTTGACCTATGAAGATCTGCTGGAGCTACCCAAAACCGTCGTCGAAGCGCGCCTGACTTCCGTAACCCGCTGGTCGGTAGGTGGAAAATGGGGTGGGGTACACTTTCGAGATCTTTTCCATCTTGTAGGACTCAACTCTGAGGCTACCCACGTCAACTTCTACTCCTACCGCAAGATCTATACGACAGCCATACCCCTGGAGGTTGCGTTGCGTGAGCATACGCTGCTGGCCTATGAGTTCGACGGTGAGCCGTTGGATTCCGACTACGGTGGCCCTGTACGGGGGCTGGTTCCCTATCTGTGGGGTTACAAATCGGCCAAGAGTGTGGTGCGCATCGAGCTGCTAGATCATCCCCTTCCCGGCTATTGGGAGACCCGGGGATATCCCGATGATGCCCAGATTGAGCCCGGCAGGGTCCACGACGTGAATACTCATCGCTGGCGTCATATACCCGGTGGTGAAGTGGTGGACTTTCTGGATTGACCATCACGCTATGGATCTCGATCTCGGGCGTATAGCGCGGGCAGCGGCGCCCTCTCTCGCCGTGTGGACCGTCTTTGTGGTCCTGCCTACTCTCCTTGGGGCTCCTCAGGTTATCTGCATCACACCGATGGCCTGGTTGCTGGCGCTGGTCGCTGGATTGGGCGGACCGGTTGCGAAGTGGAGAGCGGAGCCTCCGGGAAAGCCGCTCGATGCCAGGGAGGGCGCACTCGCGGGACTTCTGGTCACCGCCTACGAGGGGGCACTCTACGTGGTTTGGTTGGTATTCTTTCTGCGTCCGCTGGTACGTCCGGATGAGGTAGCAGGGATGTGGGTGGTCAACGTCTTTCTGGTCGGTGGTGGGCTGGCTGTGGGGGCTTCGTTGGGGCTCGTCGGCGCGCTCCTGCGCCGGATGGGGCGTAAAGGGGAGGATAATGCCTGAGTTGCCAGAGGTCGAAACCATCGTTCGCAAACTACGTCCACACCTCGTGGATCGGCGCTTTGTGGAGGTGAAGTTGCTCTGGGAGGGCAGTGTGGATCGACCCGATCCCGCCGCCTTTGTCCGGGAGCTCGTCGGTTCCCAGGTCATGGCGATGGGCCGGCGGGGTAAGTTCATCCTTTCGCACCTGGATTCGGGACGTTATCTCCTTATCCACCTGCGGATGACGGGGAAGTTCTTCTACCGTGCTCCTGAGGAGGGGCCGGGCGAAGATCCCCACACGCGGGTTGTTTTCCGACTCGACGACGGTAGCTGGCTGCCCTTCGTAGATACGCGTAAATTCGGGCGCCTCTATCTGGTGGATGATCCCGAAGAGGTAACGGCCTGTCTGGGACCTGAGCCTTTGGCTCCTGATTTCACAGCCGAGGCCTTCCTCACGCTCCTTGAGGGGCGGCATGGGGAGATCAAGCGTCTGTTGCTCAACCAGACCTTCGTCGCTGGACTGGGGAATATCTACGCCAATGAGGCGTTGTGGCAGGCGGGGATCCACCCCCTGCGCACGGCGGATACGTTGACGGAGGCGGAGGCCCGGCGTCTTCACGCCGCCATCGTCGCTTCGCTGGAGGCGGGCATCGCTAATGGTGGCACCAGCCTCCCCGATCGCCAGTACGTCTACCCCGATGGCGCGTTGGGCGGGCATCAGGAGCAGCTGGTCGTCTACGATAGAGAGGGCGATCTCTGTCCCCGCTGCGGTTACGCGGTGAAGCGCATCGTTCAAGGACAGCGCAGCACCTACTTCTGCCCCGTCTGCCAGCCGAAATGACGGGGAGCCTAGTGAGGGAGGAGTTCGCCATCCTAACGACGAGGAAAACGACGTGCGAACGCTGGAACGTTAACTCTGGCATAGTTAAGAGTTGGTAGAAATATAACTTCCCTCCTTTTCGCTCCCAGCCCCCGTCTCGGGGGCGGTTAGGCGGGAACTAATTCTTTCACAGACGTTAACTCTGGATCAGGCCAGGAGGCCCGGAAGATTAGATCCTGATCCCCGGTCCCCAGTCCCTGATCCCTATATCCCAAAGGGGGTAAGTTATGGAGAAGCAAATGACACTCAAGATCGAAGGTATGAGCTGTCAGAATTGTGTCCGGCACGTGAAGAAAGCCCTGGAGGGGGTCACGGGGGTAACAGAGGTTGAAGTGAGCCTGGAGAAGGCCAACGCTCAGGTAACCTTTGACCCCAACCTCACCGGACAGGGCGACTTCAAGGAGGCTGTCTCCGAGGCCGGATACGAGGTGGTTGGGTAACAGCTACAGATTCAAGTGCTGAAAGTAGTCGCCCGCAGGCGTTGGCCTGCGGGCGACTGGTATTCTGTCAAGCGTAACATATCAAGGTTGATAGAGTACTAGGCGAGGATCGATTGAATTTCTCTGATCGCCTTATTGGTCAATCGCCGATAGGCACATCCCTTGGGCACCAGCACTGCCAGGATGAGTCGCTTATCTCCACTGTTGAAATAACGGCTCACCAGCCGTGTCTGGTCCTCTGTGCGCAACACGACCTCGTCCAGGATGTTCAATCCCAGCTCCTGTTTGGCTTCACGGCTCACGCCCTGCAGCAGGGCCGCCACCGCGGCCGTGATCGTGCCGTCCTGTTGGGTTGAGGCACTTGCGATGGGCAACCCCTCGGTCGACGTGAGCACCACCAGACGAAATCCCCCGGCGTCGCGCATCTCCTGAAGAACTCTTTTCAAGGTGGAGGGGACCGCGATCGCGGTGTTGTCTCTTTGTCCCAACAAGTTAACCTCCCTTATGAGCGCTAGAAACCCTCGAATGCTTCATCGAAAGCCTCCGCGAGCGCGGCGCCGAAATCCTCATCGTCATCATCACCCTCTTCTTGAAAGAGACTGCCCGAATCGTCTATCCAGCTCTCGAAGTCCGTGACGAGTTCTTCGAGGTCATTGACTGCGCGCTCCGTGAAAAGACGCACCAGCCCCACCGGCACCTCTTCCGTGAAGACCACGATGAGCACGAAACTCTCTGCCACATTGCATAGATAGATCCGCTTATGTCCACTTTCGTGCAGGAAGGAGCCGTGAGGTTCGGGATCTCCCACCTGCCGCGCCAGCTCCTTCATGGCTGTGAGCTGACCCGCGCCTAGCGCTGCAACGATGGACGGCTCAATGCCCGCTCCTCGGCCCTCTTCCAGGATCAGTTGCCCGCTGACGTCGGCCAGGAGTACGATCTCGGCCTGGATCTTCCGTTGCAGGGTGCGAACGATGGTCTCGAGATCTTCAAATATCTCTACCGGCAAATTGAGGTATGTCATGGTTCGTCCTCTGCTTATGCGTGTGGGAGATTTTTACTGTTGCCAATGACCAACATAACTATCATACCTATACCATAAATTTTACCACGAGGAACAGTGCAGAATCTCCCAATTTGAGCTCGTTTACCGTTCAAATTTATTCCAATTGGGATTGTAATTCAGACTAGGTCGGCAGTATGAAGCAGAAGGCGCTGCCCTCACCTGGCTCCGACTCCACCCAGATGCGCCCGCCGTGCCGCTCCACAATGCGCTTACAGAGCGCCAGGCCGATACCGGTGCCCGGATACTCCTCTCGCGTGTGGAGCCGTTGAAAGATCTGGAAGAGACGGTCGGCTTGTCTCGGATCGATGCCGATGCCGTTGTCGGCCACACAGAAGATCCACGTGTCGCCCTCGCGCTCCACTGAGACGTGGACCCGGGGCGGCACCCCCTCGCGCCGGAATTTGAGGGCGTTGGCGATGAGGTTCTGGAAGACCTGGGCTAACTGGGCTTCGTCGGCCATCACTGTGGGTAGTGGGTCGTGAGTCACCTCTGCTTCGGTCTCCTCTATCGACCGGCTCAGGGATCTCAGGGTTCGCCCCAGCACCTTATCCACATCTGTGGGCGTGGGCTCCTGCCCCCGCCTCTCCACGCGTGAGAGATCCAGCAGCGCGTTGATCATCTCCTGCATCCGCCGGGCACCGTCCCGGGCGTAGTCGATGAACGTATCCGCACTCTCGTCGAGTTGGCCCTGATAATGCCTCGCCAGCAGATCGAGGTAGCTGGTCACCGTTCTAGCCGGTTCGCGCAGGTCATGGGAGATCACGTGGGCGAATTGTTCCAGTTCTTCGTTGCTGCGCCTCAGATCGGCGGCGTAATGGGCCAGTTTTTCTTGTGCCTCCTTGCGCTCAGTGATGTCCTGGATAGTCCCCCTGAGTTTGCGCGTTTTGCCCTCCACCACCTGCGGTTGGCACTGTGTGTGCACCCAGCGCTGTTCCCCGTGTGCTGTGATGAAGCGCAGTTCCATATCGTAAGGTTGACCTTCATCGAGCGCTCGCTGGATGGCGTTTGCCAATTTCTCTCGTTCATCTGGATGAAAAAAGTCTATGGCTTTCTCCATGGGTGGCTTGTAGTCCAACGGCATACCGTGAATACGGTAGGTCTGCTCGGTCCACCGTACGTCGAGTGTCTCAGCATCGAGTTCCCACCCACCTACTTTCGCCATCTGCCCGGTGGATTTGAGCAACGTTTGGCTGGCCCGCAGCGCTTCCTCCGCCTGCATTCGGCGAAGGGCGATGGCGACCATATGCCCAAAGGCCTCGGCTATGCGTGCATCGTCCTCGTTGAAGTCTGTGGGCTTGTTCGCCAACCCTAGCACGCCGACGGCTCGATGGTCGATGATGAGGGGCGCGAATAGGACGTTACGCATCTCGACATGGTTCGGCGGAATGAAACTCACCCACTCACTGCGCTGGAAGTCATTATCGTAGACGACCGCCTTTCTGGCGTAGGCCTGGGCTCTCAGGCCCCGGATGGGCATGGGAAGCTCTGGATCTACTTTACAGGGGAGACCGCCCGCTTCCAGGAAGAGAACCTCGTTCTCTGCACCATCCTCGCTCATGAGGGCGACGTAGCCGGAGACCGCGCCGGTGGCCTCACGGGCAACGTCGAAGATGCGTCGTGCAGCTTCCACGAAGGTGTGGCACTCCGTTATGGCCCGCGACGCAGTTAAAAGCCATCGTGTTTCATTCTCTCGCCGCTGTGCTTCGGCCAGGGTCTCCGCCAGAGTGGTGTTCAACTGCCGGAGTTTCATCAGGTCGTCGAAGCGCGCCACGGCTATGGAGATGGCCCGCGCGATCTCGCGCCGGGTGGCCGGTTTGACCAGGTAGTAACCGATGCCTGCTTCGCTGGCCTCTGCGACCAGATCCGCGCTTTCGTGGGCCGTCAAAGCTACAATGGGCGTCGGGTGTCGTGCCGTGATCTGCCGGGCTGCTGTGAGACCATCCATCTCCGGCAGGTTGAGATCCATGACCACGACGTCCGGCTGTAAGGTCTCGGTCATCTCAACGGCCTGCTTCCCGCTGACGGCGTCACCTGCGACCTCGTAGCCCTCGTCCTCCAGCATGCCGCGCAGCTTCTCTCCGACCAGAAAATCATCCTCAACGATAAGAACTCGGTTGGCCTTTTGCATCTTCATAC
>JBNGDR010000099.1:0-7268 GCA_049975685.1 Anaerolineae bacterium | reverse complement strand
GCGCTTTCCTGGTCACAGATTCCTCACGTCAACTCACAGGACGTGGCGGACATCACGGCTCTGGAGGAGTTCCGCCGCCGTTACAAGGACGCCATCGAAGAGAAAGGCGGTAAGCTGACGCTCACCGTCTTTGCGCTGAAAGCACTAACCAATGCGCTCAAGCAATTTCCCAAGTTCAACGCCAGCATCGATGTGGAGACCGAGGAGATCGTCCTCAAGAAGTACTTCAATATCGGCGTGGCCGTTGATAGCGATCGGGGTCTGGTCGTACCCGTAGTGCGGGACGTCGATAAGAAGAGCATCGTTGAGCTGTCGATAGAGCTGGCCGAATTGGTGGAGGCTACCCGCGAGGGGAGCGTCACTCTGGAGAATATGCAGGGTGGCACCATGACCATCACCAACATCGGGGCGTTGGGCGGTACAGGTTTCGCGCCCATCATCAACTTCCCCGAGGTCGCCATCCTGGGGCTGGCACAGGCGCGCATTCAGCCCGTGGCTCGGCGCAGGGATCTGGGCCCGGAAGAGGCTTACGAGTCGCTCACCGACGGCTACGATTTCGTGCCCCGGCTGCTGCTGCCCGTTATTGTGGCCTTTGATCACCGGGTGAACGATGGGGCGGAGGCTCAGCGTTTCATGAACGCCATCATCGAGCAGTTCGAGAACCCGGAGCGTTTGTTACTGGGCCTATAGGGGGTAAGAGATGGTAGATAGAATCGAGAAGACAGAGGAAGAGTGGAAGGCTGAGTTAACCGAGGAAGAATATCGCGTCCTGCGGCAGAAGGGCACGGAGCGCGCGTTCACAGGGGAGTATTACGACCTGGAGGCGGAGGGTGTCTATCGTTGTGCCGCCTGCGGCCAACCCCTCTTCGATTCGGAGACGAAGTTTCACTCCGGCTCGGGTTGGCCCAGCTTCTACGCGGCGGTAGACGAAGAGCATATTGAGACGGCGGAGGATCGCAGCCTGCTTCAAGTTCGCACCGAGGTCAAGTGCAGTCGCTGCGGTTCGCATCTGGGCCACGTCTTTGAGGACGGTCCACCGCCTACGGGTCAGCGCTACTGCATAAATTCAGTCGCGCTGGATTTCGAACCAGAGGGAGACTAGAATTGGGTTTGGCGTCAATCGTCGTGAGATTGCCGTCACGACGATTGACGTCATCGCTCTGGAGATATTATGCGTGATCATAAGACGAAAGGAGAAGTGTCTTTATGGTAATGGGTGAACTCACACAAGAGGCGGAATTGGTCGTTGTCGGCGGCGGGCCGGGCGGGTACGCGGCCGCTTTTCGAGCGGCGGACCTGGGTATGGACGTGACCATGGTGGAGATGGGGGAGCGTCCGGGTGGTGTCTGTCTCTTCCGAGGTTGTATCCCAACGAAGGCCTTACTCTACCTGACCCACATTATGAACGACGCGCGCGATGCGGAGAAGATCGGTTTGAAGTATCCTGAACCCGAGGTTGATCTCGATGGTATACGGACATGGAAAGACAAGGTCGTGGGCCGGCTCACCAAGGGCCTTATGACCCTCACGAAGCAACGTGGCGTTCAGTTCATCCAGGCCCGGGGCGTTTTCGAGAGCTCCGACACTCTCCGTTTGGAAGGAGAACATACCGACATCGCACGTCTCAAGTTTGAGCATGCCATCATCGCCACCGGATCACACGCGCGCCCCCTTCCCGGCATGAGTTTCGAAGAGGAGAGCCGGATCATGGACTCCACGGAGGCTCTCAATCTCAAGGATATCCCCGAACGTCTCCTCATTGTAGGTGGGGGATACATTGGTCTGGAGTTAGGGTCCGTTTACGCCACACTGGGAAGCAAGATTACTGTCGTGGAAATGTTGGACCGTTTGCTGCCCGTGGCCGATCCCGACCTTGCGAAGCCGCTCATCAGGCGCCTTGAGCAGCTTTTTGATACTATTTACACCGGCACCAAGGTTGCCGGCATGGAGGAACACGACGATTACGTCGAGGTTACCTTCGATGGTGATGTCGATGAGGAGACACAGCGCTTTGACAAGGTGCTCGTCGCTATCGGCCGGGTGGCTAACTCCGATAATATCGGTCTTGAGAATACCAAGGTGACGACCAATGAGGTGGGTTGTATCGAAGTGGACCCACAACGCCGTACCGAAGATCCCAAGCTTTACGCCATCGGCGACGTGGCGGGAGGCGCCATGTTGGCCCACAAGGCTATGTACGAGGGGAAGGTTGCTGCCGAGGCCATCGCTGGCGAGCCGGCCGCCTATGATGTGCGTGCCATGCCTGCCGTCGTTTACACCGATCCCCAGCTGGCCTGGGCAGGTGTCCGAGAGCACGACGCCCGCGAGGAGGGCCGCAAGATCAAGGTCGCACGCTTCCCCTGGAGTGCATCGGGGCGCGCGGTGACCATGCAGGCGACCTCGGGTATGACCAAGCTCATCGTTGAGCCCGAGACCGAGCGCGTCATCGGCTTTGGGATTGTGGGGCGTGACGCTGGTGAGATGATCGGCGAAGGTGTCCTTGCCATCGAGATGGGGGCCGTAGCTGAGGATCTTGCCCTCACCGTCCACGCGCACCCCACGCTATCAGAGACAGAGGGAGAGGTGGCAGAGGCCTTCCTGGGACAGGCGACCCACATTCTTTCGTCGCGCAAGCGTAAGAAGCGAAGGTAGCGTTTCAATCTTCCTTGGCCCCGGCTTCGTGTCGGGGCCTTTCTTGTCCCTTTACATGGGAGCCGCTGCACATTTCCTTTTGACGAGGGACACCGCTGGGCCTATACTTACGTTTGTCAACGTAAAACACTTCAATGCAGGAGGGGCGGAGTATGAAAGAGAAGATCTTCGAGTATGAATGCGAGGCCATCACCATTATCTATGACGTAGTGCGCTGCACTCACTTTGAGGCCTGTGTGCGCGGATTACCCAGCGTCTTCAGCACCCAGACGAAGCCCTGGGTGACGCCCGAAGGAGGCCATCCTGACGAAGTCGCCGAGGTGATTCTGCGCTGTCCAACGGGGGCACTGCACTTCAAGCGCCACGACGGCGGCCCCGAAGAGACCATACCGGAGAAAAATCTCGTTGAGGTACGATCCGATGGCCCCCTATTCCTTCACGGTGACGTGGAGATCCTGACCCACGGTCGGGAGGTGTTGCTGAAGGATACCCGTATTGCTCTTTGTCGTTGTGGGGCCTCACAGAACAAGCCTCTCTGTGACAATACCCATCTGGACAGCGGTTTCGAGGAGGAAGGAAAACTGCCCTTGAATTGCGGCAACTCTGAACCGGTGGAGGATCCCAAGCAGACCTTGCGCGTCCTGCTCGCACCTAACGGGCCGCTCATCTTGCGGGGTGCTTTCGAGTTGCACGGCTCGGATGAGCAGGTGGCCTACTTTGACGAACGCACGGCACTCTGCCGATGTGGTGCGACGAAGAATCCGCCCTTCTGCGATGGAACCCACGCCAAGATCGGCTTTGAGACCGAATAAGGGCTATCCCTTTGCATTCTGGAAAGGAGGGTTTAGTAGCGAATGTGTTAAAGGCGTGACCGGATCAGACAAGATAGCTAATAGAACTGTCGCTGATCCCTGATTCTGATCCCTGTTCACTCTGTCAGGAGGATTAACCATGAATGCGTTTGAGTACGTAGGCAAACCCTACAAACGGAGGGATGGACCGGACAAGGTCCATGGGCGGCTGCGCTACACCGGCGATTTGCAGATTCCGGGTATGTTGCATGCCGTACAGGTTACCAGCCCCCACGCTCACGCCCGTATTCTATCCATTGAGACCGGAGAAGCGGCGAAAGCCCCTGGTGTGCGAGCCGTCGTCACCGGCGCCGACTTCCCTAATCTTCTGGGGCTCTATCTGGGGGACACGGCGCCATTGGCGCGGGGCAAGGTGCGTTATTTCGGTGAGCCCGTCGCCGTCGTCATCGCGGAGACGGAGGCGGAGGCCCGGGCGGCAGCGAAGCTCGTCCAGGTTGACTACGAGCCCCTGGTGCCTATTCGTAATCCTCGTGAAGCCCTCAAGCCCGACGTTCCCATTCTGCATGAGGAGATGGGCGATTACAGTCATATCCCGCCCATTCACCCCGAGCCGGGCACCAATGTGGCCAACCGTACGAAGATTCGCAAGGGGAACGTGGAGGCGGCTTTGAAGGAAGTAGATGTCACCGTTGAGGTCGAGGTCTCCTTCCCGCCCAGCGATCACGTCGCCATGGAGACCCGGGCTGCCATTGCGGAGATCAAGGCGGATGGTACTGTGGTGATTTACTCTACAACCCAGGCTCCCTTCGTCGTCCGTAATCTGATGAGCATCTTCTTTGAGATACCGACGGGCAAGATCGTGATCCATGCCCTGCCCATCGGTGGTGGGTTCGGCGGGAAGGCCGGTATTCAGCTGGAGGGCCTGGCCTATCTCCTCTCCCGCTCCGTGGGAGGGCGACCCGTTCGATTGGTGAACAGCCGGGAGGAGGATCTGGTCCGCTCGCCCGGTCACATTGGTCTGGATGCCACGGTGAAGCTGGCCGCGACGGCAGAGGGTGAGATCCTGGCGCTGGATGCGCTTTATCTCTTCGATAGCGGCGGTTACGCTGACTACGCTGTTAACATCAGCCGGGCGGCGGCCATCGCCTGTACCGGGCCTTACAACATCCCCAATGTCCGTGCCGATGCCCTTTGTGTTTATACGAATCACCCCTTTGCCACCGCCTTCCGGGGCTTCGGCCACGAGATTAACTTCGTCATTGAGCGGGCCATGGATGAGTTGGCCGCGAAGCTAGGCATCGATCCTGTGGAGTTGCGTATCAAGAATGCCATCCGACCCGGCGATCTCTCACCCACGCAGAGCGTTATGGATCCCAACACCGGTGACCTGCCAGCTTGTATCCGTGAAGCCGCGCGCATGATCGACTGGGACGCCGGGGAGCGCGTTGAGATCGCTGAGAACAAGGTTCGTGCAAAGGGTTTGGGCTGCTTCTGGAAGGCGCCAGCTATGCCCACCAACGCCGATGCCGGCATGATCCTCACCTTCAACGAGGACGGCAGTGTGAATCTCAATACCGGCATTGTCGAGATAGGGCAGGGCACCTACATGGGTCTCATCCAGATCGTTGCGGAGGCCCTGCGCATGGACCCTGATAGAGTCCACGTGAACTTCGAGGTGGAGACTCGGCACTCCCCCCACGACTGGGCGACGGCGGCCAGCCGCTCTCTCTTCATGGCGGGGCGGGCGGCACTGGACGCGGTGGAGGATGCGAAGAGACAACTGAAACAGATCGCTTCCGCTCCCCTCCAGTGTCCTCCTGAGGATCTGGAGGTTGCCGAGGGATGGGTGCGCGTCCGCGATGATCCTGCTCATTGTCTTCCGCTGAGTGAGGTCGCGCTGGGACATGTCTATCCTGATGGCAGGGCCACCGGGGGCCAGGTCATTGGGCGGGGCAACTACATCTCCCGCTGGCTCACCGATATCGATCCCGAGACGGGCGAGGGTCATCCTGCCCTGGAGTGGACCATGGGTACGGAGGCCGTGGAGGTAGAAGTTGATCTGACCGACGGCTCTTTCCGGGTGCTGAAGGCGGTCTGTGCTATGGACGTAGGAAAGGTGATCAACCCCGATTTGGCACGGGGCCAGATTGTGGGGGCTATGGCTATGGCGTTGGGCGGCGCGACGACGGAGGGCTTCATCTTTGACAGCCGGGAGCGGGTGCGGAACGCCGCTTTACGAGATTTCAAGCTCCTGCGCATTGACGACGCGCCCGAGTACGACGTCACCTTCGTGGAGACGCCGCAGGGCGATGGACCTTTTGGCGCCCGGGGTTTGGGCGAGCAGGGTGTCCTGGGCATTTACGGGGCGCTCTCCAACGCTCTCTCCAGAGCTGTGGGGCGTCCTTTGAACCACTTGCCATTGACTCCGGAGCGCGTCTGGAGAACGCTACAGGCGACCGAGGAGGATGAACAATGATACCCGCAAATTTCACCTATATGCGTGCCTACAGCCTTGAGGAGGCCGTAGAGGCCTACCTCCAGGCGGATAGGGCGGACCTTAGTGCAGAGTATTACGCAGGCGGTACGGAGATCGTCTCCTACGCTCGGCTCCAGAAGATCGAACCCGATGTAGTCATAGATCTGAAGAAGATCCCGGAGTGTAGTCTCCACGGTGAGGAAGATGGCTCACTGGTCTTCGGCGCTTGTCTTACGCTGAACGATCTGGTTGATGATGGTACGTTTCCCTTGTTGAGCCGGGCGGCGCACATCATCGACCACACTATCCGCAACCGCCTGACGTTGGGGGGCAATATTGCCGGGCGATTGCCCTATCGCGAGACGGTGCTGCCCTTCCTGTTGGCAGATGCCACGGCGCGGATCTTTGGCCCCGAGGGCAGTCGCGACGTGCCCTTGGCGGAGGTCTTTGACAAGCGTCTGAAGCTGAAACGGGGCGAACTACTGGTCCAGCTGCGCGTCGATGAGGCTTACGCCGCTGCACCCTGGTTCTATGGGCGCCGGACGAAGAAAGGCGCCGTTGATTATCCCGTCGTTACTGGATGTTTCCTCAGATGGGAGGAGGCGCTGTGTATGGCGCTCACGGGCGTGTATGGTTTCCCATTACGTTCATTCAAAGCCGAGGAGATATTGAACGACGCAGATCTATCGGTGGCGGAGCGAGCAGCTCAAGCGGTGGAGGCTGTTTCCTTTCCCATCTTTGATGACGAGCGAGCTTCCGCTGACTATCGCCGGATGTTGACAGAGAAACTCATTGTCAATGCACTGGTGGAACTGGGAGGTTGAGATGGATATCTACAAGGAGTACGTCGTCATTGAGCTCCAGGTCAACGGAGAACCCCACAAGGTGGTCGTCCGGCCTGCCGACACGCTGCTGCGCGTTCTGCGGGAGAAACTGGGCCTCACGGGTCCTAAACCCGGTTGCGAGAATGGGGACTGTGGCGCTTGCACGGTGCTCATCAACGGTAAACCAGTCAAGTCCTGTCTGGTGTTGGCCGTGGAAGTGGAGGGTGATGAGATCACCACGGTAGAGGGGCTGCACAACACCTCAATTCAGCGTGCCTTCATGGCGTATGAGGGATTCCAGTGCGGTTTCTGCACACCGGGCTTCATCGTCAACGCCTACGCATTGCTGGAAGCGTACCCTGATCCCACCGAAGAACAGATAGAGGACTGGCTATCGGCGAATCTCTGCCGTTGTACCGGCTATGAGGGCATTCGAAGGGCTGTGAAGGGGGCTGCGAAGGAGCAGGGGTAGCGTAACTTGCTCAGGTTGTACAGAGAGACGCG
>JBNGDR010000098.1:0-7277 GCA_049975685.1 Anaerolineae bacterium | reverse complement strand
GCTCCATGGCGCTGGGCGCTACGTGGAATCGGGCTTTGGCTGAAGCGACAGGCCAGGTCGTGGGACAAGAGTTGGCGGTCCTGGGTTTCAACTTCTACCTTGGTCCCGATCTTGATGTTATGTATGAACCTCTCCGTGGCGATCCCGCTAACCTGGGTACCAATGTTTTCGGTGGAAATCCCTACTGGGTGGGGGAGTTGGGCCGAGCTTACATCCGGGGTATTCACCAGGGCAGTGAGGGTGGGATGGCCGTCTTCCCCCGGCATTTCCCTGGGATCGGGGCTGCGGACCGTCCTGTGGAAGAGGAGGTCCCGACAGTCCAGAAATCATTGGAGCAGCTGAAAGAGGTGGATCTGGCACCTTTCTATGCTGCGGCAAATGGTGTTCCAGGCGCAGCGAACGTCGCTGATGGTTTTCTCGTAACACATAGTCGCTACAGTGGGCTCCAGGGTAGTATTCGATCTTCTACCCGTCCTGTGAGTCTCGATGCGCAAGCATTGCAGCAGGCTTTGGCCAGCGTAGCTGGTTGGCGTG
The DNA here is from genome assembly GCA_049975685.1 of Anaerolineae bacterium. Lineage (GTDB taxonomy): Bacteria > Chloroflexota > Anaerolineae > B4-G1 > SLSP01 > DAOTVC01. The sequence continues at coordinate 6,743 of JBNGDR010000098.1, read as the reverse complement.
AGGGTGGGGGACTACTGGTGGCGGATAATCTGGCGTTGCGTTCGGTGAGACGCTTTGACGATCCCTGGGGCTTGACCTTCAATGCTCGACGTGTGGCTCGGGATGCTTTGCTAGCGGGTAACGATCTGCTCATCATGGATCGCTTCGCGGCGAGTGAGGCCTGGGCCGATCACTTTGTAAACGTTCGGGATACCCTTGACTTTCTGGCGCAGCGCTACGAAGAGGACTCCACTTTCCGGGAACGTGTGGACGAAGCTCTTTACCGCATTTTAAGTCTCAAGATGGCTCTTTACCCACGTTTCTCGCTGGGCGCGGTTCAACCTGGTCAGGCAACACTGCAAACAATACTGAATGAATCTCCCAGTGTTGTGGGCGCCCAGGTTTCCACCAACGCACTCACGCGATTAATACCAGTATCCGATGACTTGTTGCCTCCCTCTCCTCAGGAAGGGGAGCGATTCGCGATCGTCACCCAGGAGCATCCAGTAACTCTTGGTGAAGGCGTGACGGTGCCGGAGCTTTCTCGGGAACTTGTGGGCGAAGCACTTCTACAGCTATATGGGCCTAACGGTACAGGCCAGGTTCGGGTGGGAGCGGTGCAGCAGTTTACATTCAGTGAGTTGTTAGATGCTCTTGAAACGCCCCTGCCGGCAGAGGAGGACGATCCAGCCTATATAATCCTTGCGGCTCTACAGGAGGCCGATTGGATCATATTCGCTGCGACCGACCTTGTAAGTTTGGATACCGGCGCTGATGCTCTCAGCGTTTTCCTGGAGCAGCAGGCGGAGCGTCTCAATGGTCGTATCGTTGTTCTGGATTTCGGCTTGCCGTATGGGTTGGACAGCACCGAGATCAGCAAATTGGATCTCTACTATGCGCTCTATAGTGCCGACGTGACCTTTGTACAGGCTGGTACCCGCGCACTCTTCCGTGACCTGCCAGCTGTTGGCGCCGCCCCCATCACCATCTCGGCGTTGAACTACGATCTTGCTCTACATCTCCGCCCCGACCCTAATCAGACCATCTCGCTCACCGTTGTGGATGAGAGTGGACAGGAGATGTCTGAGGAAGCAAAAAATAACATCCGTAAAGACGATATCATTTACTTGCGTACCAGCGTTATCGTTGATCATAATGGGAATCCGGTGCCTGATGGCACCCCGGTTGATTTTGTATTGACCTATCCCCAGGAGGATCGCCAGCAGATTCTAACAACGGAGACGAGTAACGGAGTGGCTCTTACCTCGGTCTCGTTGGATAGAGTGGGACAATTGGACATCACGGCCAAATCTGAACCTGTACCTCCTTTCTTCCACCTACAGCTTACTATTCGGGAGGGACAGTCAGTCATTATGATCTCTATAACACCGACACCGGAGCCCGAAGAGCCTGTCTCTACTGCTACACCGGAGGTCGAATCAGAAGGGCCTGAAGCGTTGCCCGAGCCTTTGCATCTTCCTGCCCCGCACCGTTATCAGTTAATGGGTTGGGGGATGGTTGGTGCGACCCTGGTGGGCTTGCTGGGCTTCGTGTGGGCTCATCAAGGACAGGGATTGGATCTGACGCTGGCACTACGCACAGGGCTATGGGGTATCATCGGTGGGTTGGCGGTCTATGTATTGCTTATATTGAGTGGGCGCTGGCTTATGCCAGGATGGTTATACCACTTCGCCGGTCGAGAGTTCCTGATGGGTGTCATCGCATTGCTATCTGGTGGTTTGGCGTTGGGAGGAGTGTGGCTTGTGCGTTGGACCGGGATAGGTTACAGATGAGGCTCGTCAGTTTCGACGGCGGAAGCACCTGCTGTGTAAGGTGCCTTGCGATAGCTCGGGAAGTTGTTCTTTTACGAGCCCTAAGGCGTGAGAGTCAGCGCCAGTACGAAGAGTACCATCACCATTATGATGAGTGGTAAGTTGGCTTCGAGGGCGTGCTGCCATTCTCCGATGGCTGAAGGAACGGCGGGAGACATTGCTGATAGAGTGCGTTCGGCTTCGGGTGGGACGGGTTCGTAAAGCAGACGATGGAAACTCTCCACATCCTGAGGGCGGTTGCTCGGGTGAAGTTCCAGAGCACTGAGGATGGCGTATTCAACGCTGGAGGAGATAGCGGGATTGATATCCTGAGGGGGTGTGAGGGCCTCTGGGCGGAGGAAGCGTTCGCGGGCTGTTGTGGGTGGTTTGCCGGTGAGAAGGTGGTAGAGGGTGGCCCCAAGGGCGTAAACGTCACTCTGCGGGTCGGTGTGGCTGTCATCACCCCCATATTGTTCAAGTGGTGTGTAAGCAGCTGTGCCTCGTCCCTGTACAACAGTGATGGTTCGGGCTTCGTCGCTTGTCATGAGTTTGACCAGCCCGAAGTCTACCAATTTGATAAGTCCTGAAGGTGTAAGTTTGATGTTGGAGGGCTTGATATCACGGTGAAGGATAGGCGGGTCCTGGCTGTGCAGGTACGCGAGCGCATCACAAAGTTGATCCATCCAGGTGAGAACCTGATCTTGTTCAAGGAACTTACCTTCTTTCAACGCCTGATCCACAACCTCCCGCAGGTCGTAACCGGGCACGAAGTCCATGACGAGATATTCACGTCCTTCTTGCGTGAAGTAGTCTGAAACCTTGGGTAGATTTGGGTGATCGAGACGCGCGAGAACCTCGGCTTCACGGCGGAACTGTTTCTGTAATTGGGTGAGGGTCTCAGGTGCCATGTCTGGATCTGGTGCAATCTCTTTGATGGCACAGACGCGACCGGTGAGCAAGAGATCTTCGGCGTGATAGACGGCCCCCATACCGCCTTGACCGATGGGGCCTACGACGCGATATCGTTCCTTGAGGATTGCTTGAGGTTCCAATAACTTTGTCATCAGGTTCATCATAATCGTCGGACGCCAGAAGTCAAGGCGGTGGTTGTATTTCGGTCGGGATACATATGAGAAAGTGATCCCTTGGAATGTAGTGAGGAGGGTATGGACGAACAAAGTGTACCAATGCTGGTGATCTATGATGGGACGTTGGCCGGGACACGTTGGCCTTTGGAGCGGGAGCGGACAACCCTGGGGCGCTCGCCGGATTGTGAAATCGTTTTCCTGGAGCGTCAGATATCCCGCTATCACGCGCGCGTTGAACAAGATGAAGAGGGTTTCTTGTTACGCGATTTAGGTAGCAAGAACGGGACGGAGGTTAACGGTCAGCCCGTACGTGGACAACCCTATCGGTTGCGTGATGGCGATGAGATCGTCCTGGCGACCGAGGTGCGCATGGGATTTGTTGCTGGTGAAGCCACGCTTCCTTTAGGAGGAATGATGGCTATCCAGGAGAAGTTGGAAATTGACGAGGATGCACGTCGGGTGAGTCTAGGCCGGCGAGAACTCGATCCACCTCTTTCTCCCTCGCAGTTTCGATTGCTGGCGCTGCTCATGGATTCCGAGGGTGATCTTGTGACTCGGCAGGATGTGATAACGACCATCTGGCCTGATGCCGCGGGTGGTGTAACCGACCAGGCCGTGGATGCTCTGGTATATCGACTTCGAGAGCGATTGGCGGAACTTGATCCCGATCATAACTACGTGGTTACCGTACGGGGACATGGCTTTCGCTTTGAAGAGACTGAGTAGTCATTGTCGTTATTTCGCGTAGTCATACCGCACGCTCTGTATTTCAATTCGTCTTTTGTATCTTAGAACAGAAAAAAGGCTATGCGAAATCCTCTGGTCATCCGCAGCATGAGGGAGGATTTCGCGTGTAAAAATGTCGATTCGTCGATTCCAGGATTAGTTAATCTTGCTTGGAGCCTGTTTTTCGGGGAGTGGGGCGCTTAACCACACAAACAAAAACGCGCGCAATTGTCTGCGCGCGTTTTTACAATCGGTTAAATTCCAAATAGGAACTACTGTCCTTTAAGAGTCCGACGGTATATCTCTTCTAGCGTATCTCCGCGCCGGCTGCGCTGGCGACCACCGCGCTGACGGCCCTTATTACCACTTTTGCCCTTTTGAGCTTCTCGGAAGGCGATCTCCATGGGAGAAAGGAAGGGTTCTTCCTCTTCCCCGGCTTCCAGCGTCTGTACCTCGTCGAGATCCAAGGTAAGATCAATTTGCCGCTTACGACGATTCACTTTCTGGACCTTGACCTCAATCTCTTCCCCTTCCTTAACTACCTCGGAGGGATGCCGGATGTAGCCTTTCCCCATCTCTCGGACGTGCAACAGGCCGGGACGTTCGGCACCAATATCAACGAAGGCGCCATACCGCTCCAGACGCACCACACGCCCTACATAGACTTCTCCTTCCTCAATCTCGTCCCAGTCAACCTCGGGGGGCCGCACCATGGTCAGTCCAATGCGACCGGTCTCAGGATCACTGTTGACGACCCAGACTTTGACCTCATCACCTGTGTTTACCACGTCGGTGACCTTATTCACGCGTCGCCGGTCTAGCCTGGAGATGTGGATCATGCCCTCATGTTCCAGGCCAAGATCTACAAAGGCCCCGTAGAGCGTAGTTCGTGTGACCCGGCCCTCCAATCGCATCTTTGGACTCAGGTCTTCTATTGAGGTCGGTTGTGTCGTAACTTCTTCCGGCATCCGCTTATACTCCTTCTGTAACTTTAGGTTAGATATTCTGGGGGCAATTATAGCCTATGCCCCTCTGATGTCAACCACTGTATGCGATATCTATTGGCGGAAATCCTTCCAGTTCCGCTGAATGCGCCGCTCGGCATCGCGCTCGGCGATGGCACGACGCTTGTCATATTGCTTCTTGCCCTTTGCCAGCCCTATCTCGACCTTGGCCAGGTTTCGCCTCAGGTACATACGTAGCGGGATAATGGTGTAGCCTTTGCGCTGCACATCTGCGATAAGATTGTCGATCTCGCGTCGATGGAGCAGCAGTTTTCGTGGGCGGGTTGGATCATGAGTCCACAAACCCGCCTGATCATAAGGAGCAATGTGGACGTCCATTAACCACAGCTCGCCATCTCGAGCTGTAACATATCCCTCCCGCAGGCTCACCCGCGAGGCCCGCACTGATTTAATTTCTGAACCTTTGAGCACGATACCAGCCTCGTAGGTATCCTCGATGAAATAATCGTGGTAGGCTTTGCGGTTTCTGGCGACAACCTTAACGTCTTCTCCCACGTTATTCTCCCTCAAGCAGGAATTCAACGGCCCGATCCAGCTGGGGATCTTCCGTTACCGGGGTATCGGGATCTACAGGGACCTCGATATCGGGTACCAGACCCTCACCGTGGATAGAATGATCGTCAGGCGTAAACCAGCGAGCGATAGTTACACGCAACTGGGAACCATCGCTGAGGTTATGGGGTAACTGCACCGAACCTTTGCCCAGGGTTGTCTCTCCAATGAGTGTAGCTCGATCCCGATCCTGAAGAGCGCCCGCTACGATCTCCGAAGCGCTGGCGCTTCCCATATTGACGAGGACGACGAGAGGGATATCCTCACCAACGTCACCATCATAGGAGTAGAACTGCTGTTCATTACCCAGGCTATCTCGTTCAATAGCAATCAAGCCTTCGCCGAGGAAGATATCGGAGACCCTGATAGATTCGCTCAATAGTCCACCGGGGTTGTCACGCAGGTCAAAGACTAACCCCTTTGGATTCTCACTCAGTAGCTCCTCCAGTGTGCTCTCGACTCTATCCGATGCTGATCCATCGAACTCTGTCAATCGCAAATAGGCAATATTCTCCTCAAGTATCTCGGACTCAACGAGGGGCAGCTCGATGCGGGCTCTAGTAACAGTTACGAAGAAGGTGTCCCGTTCGCCCGGGCGCGCGATCTCCAACTCTACCTCAGTACCGGCTGGTCCCCGTATGAGACTAATAGCTTCGTAGAGACCCAATCCTACAATGGACTCATCATCCACTGTCAGGATAAGATCTCCAGCCTCAAGCCCTTCGTCCTCCGCCGGATGGCCAGGAAGAGGACGCACGATCTCCAGATAGCCATCTTCCCGCATTCTAACGGTGGCACCTATGCCTTCAAACTCCCCGGTGGCGTCCTCGTTAAGAATAGCAGCAGTATTGGGATCTATAAAGGAGGTATAGGGATCATCCAAAGTCATCAACATACCGCGAATAGCGCCATAGGCCAGAGTTTTGGCATCTGGCAAATCACCGTAGAATTCCCGCTCCAGGATAGTCAAAACCTCTTCAAGAAGATCGGTATCCATGTTTGGAGTCTCACCTGTCTCTTCTTGAGAGAAGGGGGTGGGGGACTCCACATCCACCTCACCCGGCGTGGAATCAGGGTCAACAGGTAAAATAGTATCAGGCTGCTCTGGACGGATACTCTCCCGCCGGGCCAGCAGTCGGCCTGTAAGGGCCCCGGCAGCGAAAACCCCGGCGATCAATCCCAGGGTCACCAACGCAACAATGACGCCGATGATTACCTTCTTGCGCATATTCCTTCCTCCTACTGTATTTGCTCTTCTAAATACTCGATAGCCAGATCGAGGCAGGCATCGGTACCGGTCTGGGGTTCCACAACAATATCGGGTTGAATTCCCTTCCCGTCGATGCGAGCACCATGGGGTGTCAGCCACACCGCACTTGTAACGTGCAAAGTCGAACCGTCTCCAAGTGGATACAAAGACTGAATGGAGCCCTTGCCAAAGGTCGTCTGCCCGATAAGGATAGCACGCCCATTATCGTTGAGGGCGGCCGCCAGAATCTCGGCGGCGCTGGCGGTGGATCCATTCACCAAAACGACCATTTTTCCGGTAAAAAGCTGTTCGC
>JBNGDR010000097.1:0-7302 GCA_049975685.1 Anaerolineae bacterium | reverse complement strand
GGCTCGTCCCGCCCAATCTGGAGGATGAGACAGGTACGGGTCTCGCTTTGGTCTTGGGCTTGTTCTGTTGCTTCGATGACCCATTCCACCACGTCCTGCAGAGGAAAATCCTGGGCTCGGGCGAGGGCTACCGGATTAAAGCGAAGTTCAAGGTAGCGGATGTTGTCCTTGGCGGCGTCAAAGATGGCTTCCTGTGCAATGCGCTGGACGGCCTCCTTGGAGGTGTAAAAATGACGGAGGAGTTTGAACTTTTCCAGGAAGCGGTGGAAATCAGGTGGGTCGTCGGTAACCTGCACGTAGGGACGCAGGCGGTCGACATCGTAGCTTGGCAGGTCAATGCCGTGCTCCAGGGCAATCTCTGCCAAAGTCTGGAGACGTAGTGATCCTTCCAGATGACGATGCAGATCAATCTTGGGAAGGCTTCGTGCCCAGGATCGCAGACTTGAGCCGTACCGGGCTTCGGTCATGACGATTTTCTCAATATTGTGGGCCATAGTGTATTCTCAACGTTTCCGAAGCAACCATCCCCAGTAGAGGAGAGTGACGATCAGATTAATCCCAATACCCAGTGCCAGGGGTAGGTGAAAGATCAACAGGACGGTATCAGAGTTTAGCAGGAAAGCAGGTTCTCCACCTAGAGCCGCACTACAAAGTAGAATGTATCCAAAAAATGCCAATCCTATTAAAATATTCCCCACACGGAACCAGCGATAGCGTGCGCGCATCCGAGTGACCTCATTCATCCGCCGACTGAAAGTTAGCAGCAGAGAGCTTACGTAAAGAGCCCCACCGACCGCAACAGCGCCTAGATGTGAGGTGAGAATCTGTAGGTCTGTCATAGGGACGACGTTCCCATCATTTTACCGTGGAGGTGGCTCCCCAGCAGCAAGAGTGAGATCCCCGCGCCAAAGAGAGCAAGATTGGCGATGGGATCACCGACGAAATCTGGCCACTCCTGCTGTGTGGGAATTCGGCACAGATAACGACCCGCGCCGTAGGTGCTCAAGAGCAAAGGTACAAGGTAGGCCTGATACCAGGTACGCTCCCCAGCGTTATACTCGAAGAAGCGGGCTATCCCCATGAGAACAATCTGGAGGATAAGGATACCGCTCCATGCAAAGAGTGCTACGAACAAGTTCAGCCAGCTCACTCGTTTACTCCGTTATGAGAACTAGATCTTACAATGACCAATGGTTGACTCTCCCGAAAAAAGAAAGCAAAAAAATCGGATTTCTCAGAATCAAGATACTAAATACGGTACTTCGTTTCACCCAATCACTATCTATAGTAGGTGTTCGTGCCAGAAATTCGATTTTTCAGTTAAGTCATGGTTAGCGTTGAATGAAAGCTCTGATAAAAGATTCTGCCATCTGCTGGGGTGTGCCACTCATGATGCCCTCACGCCCCTTGAAGGGGCCCTCAACATAGAAGCCTTTGGAGCCAATGTCAAATTGGCGAATATGAGTATCGTGAGCGCTCCCCCGCATCTTCAGTACCACGATAGCCCGTCGAATGGCACTTTCGATCTCGACGTATCGAAGCAGTATGTACGAGTCCACGAGGAATCCAATGCTGGCGTCGCTCTCTTCTTCCTCCACGTCCCCAAGAAGGGCAGATGCCTCTCGGGTCAAAATAACAGTTAACCCTTCGCGTTTGAGTGAGTTAAGGAAGCCGTGGATTATCGTTCGGAATTCCACCGGATCCTCGGTCACACGCTCGAAATGGGAGAGACTATCGACGAGAATTCGTTTTGCGCCCAGACGGGTGATGAGGGATTCTATGCGTCCATTGAAGCGTTCCAGATCGGCCTTGGTGACCTCTGGACTGCTCATTATTACCTGTAAGAGATCCTGACGCTCGAGTTCACGGAAATCCCATCCGAAGGAATCCGCATCCCGGTAATATTGCTGAGGGAATTGCTCAAAGGTGACAATGAGTCCCGGTTCACCATGAAGAGCCCCGTGATGGATGAACTGCATGCCTAGCGTAGTCTTGCCGCACCCCGGCGCGCCCTCGACGAGATTCGTGGTTCGGGGGAGGAACCCACCGTGGAGCATGTCGTCCAGCCCAGGGATCCCGGTGCTGAGACGTTCTCTTGGTCCGTGTTTCTTTGCTGCGCCCACGTATTCCTCCTTTCTATCCACGGCGCATGTCCCGGATGACGTGGTAGATGGCGCGAACCCGGAATTCGCGATCTTCGCTGGCTTCCACAAATTTCGCAAGGCGCTCGCGGAGATCGGGATCGTCGACGAGAGCGTAGATGATCATTTCTCCCATTTGCGTCTCCTCCAGCAGACCCCGTCTCGCAAGATCGGAAAGTTCGCGTTGCACGGTCTCTTGATCTCTTCCTGCGTAGCGAGCAATATTCTCTACGGTATCGATGGTGTGAGGGTTGTTGTGGAAGAAGTGCAGCAGATCCCATTTTACAAAGGAGTTCACGTACTTCTTGAGAAAGCTTAGAAGTTCCGGGTCTATATTGTCAAGATAAACGCGGCTGGTCAGGCTATCATGGTTCATGCTATTTCTCCCATCGTTATCAGCGATTTGCGCGCTGATCTTTACGCAGATGGCAGTGCTTGTATTTCTTTCCACTCCCACACCAACAGGGATCGTTGCGTCCCGGTTGTTCCTTGCTGACGTGGGGTTGCTTCTCCTGCGGTGCGGCTTGAGAACCTCCCGCACTGGCTTGTAGACGAGGACGCCGGGTGGTCAGGGTGGGTGCGCGTCTCCGCTGGTGAGACCTGGTGGCTTGCTTGGGTACCAGGAAGAGCGAGCGCACAATCTGGCTCTGCACCGAATCTAACATCTGCTGGTACATGTCGAAGGCTTCCCGCTGGTAAGCGACCAGGGGCTTCTGCTGACCGATAGCTCGCAACCCGATACCCTCTCGCAGGACGTCAAGGTCGGTGAGGTGGCGGACCCAGTGGGTGTCCAACGTCCGCAACATCAGCCTCCGATCACGGTAGAGGCGATGGGTTTTCGTCACCAGTGACCGAATCTCTTCCCTAACTTCGTCGGGTAGCCGTCGTATAGCCGATGTTTGGTATTCTTCCAGGGCCTCCCTGTCTAGAATATTTGGAAGGCGAGCCGCAAGCATCCTGTAGAAGGGGTTCTCACTTTCCATGATCTGTTGAAGCGTGACGTCGTTCTGTCGCATATCGTGGAAAACGTCCTGGCCCAGCTGCTCGTTCATGGCGTCGTAGGTTCGTTCTACCTGCTCCATGAATTGGTCGATCAGATCTTCAGGCTCCAGGCCTTCAAGATCCTCGGCTTCGAGTGTGCGCGGGACGGGCGCGAAGCGCCGCAGCTCCTCCAGCATTCCTCTCAGATCCCAATCCTCGGGATAGTCGGCGCTGGTGTAGGTAGTGACGACCTTGCGGATCTCTGCCTCCGCCATCTCCATCAGATCCTCACGCAGGTCGTCGCGACTGAGGACCTTCTGCCGCTCAGCGTAAACTACCTCGCGTTGCTTGTTGACGACGTTATCGTACTCCAGGACGTGCTTGCGGATGTCAAAGTTGTAGCCCTCCACACGTTCCTGGATAGAGCCGATGAGTTTGGTGAGAACATTGAACTCCAGCGGGGCCTCGTCCAGGCCGGCGCGTTCCATCCATGGCTGCAGACGCTCGCCACCGAAGCGCCGCAGGATCTCGTCTTCCAAAGAGACGTAGAAGCGACTGGACCCTGGATCTCCCTGACGCCCCGCGCGCCCGCGTAACTGGTTATCAATGCGCCGGGCTTCGTGGCGCTCGGTGCCGACGACGTGCAGTCCCCCGAGCTCGTAAACACGCTCACGGTCGGCCCGGCATTCCCGGACCTTGTCGCGCAGCACCTCGGCCCAGCGCTCGGGATAGCGAGTCGTAGGATCTTCACCACGACGGGCCATCTTGAGCGCCGTTTCCCAGTCGGCGGAGTGGATCTCTGTCAGATCTACCTCTTCTTCCTTGCGCAGCGCATCGCGAGCCAGCCCCTCGGGATTGCCCCCAAGGAGGATATCGACACCCCGACCTGCCATGTTGGTGGCTATGGTGACGGAGCCCGGTCGCCCTGCCTGCGCGATGATGACCGCCTCCCGCTCGTGGTACTTGGCGTTCAGGACGTTGTGGGGTACACGTTGACGTTTGAGCAGGCGTGCCAACCGCTCCGAGGTCTCGATAGCAGTGGTTCCCACCAACACAGGACGCCCAGCCTCATAGGCCGCCGCGATCTCTTGGATGACGGCGTTGAATTTGGCCTGTTCGGTCTTGTAGATCTGATCGGGCATATCCAGACGGCGGTAGAAGCGTTCGTCCCTTGGCCCATCAAAGACAGTGACTTCAACGTCCTCCGGACGCCGTTGCTCGTAAGGGTTGGCAACAGCCTCGTTGATGACCCCTGCGAACTCCACGCGGGATTCCGGTATGGGCACGTTCTTTTCTTCGAGGTCACCGAAGCGCGCGCGATACTCGACGTTGGTGGGGAGGATGGTGACTTCGAGGCCGTAGATTCTGCGAAGCTCCTCCTCCTCCGTTGCCGCGGTCCCCGTCATACCGGCCAGTTTCTCGTACATGCGGAAGAAGTTCTGGAAGGTAATAGTGGCGTACGTGAGCGACTCGCGGCGGATGTCTACGTGCTCCTTGGCCTCAATGGCCTGGTGAAGCCCCTCTGAGTAGCGGCGCCCAAACATCATTCGCCCGGTGAACTGGTCGACGATGACGATCTCACCGTCCCGTACGACGTATTCCTTGTCTTTTTCGAAGAACTCTTTGGCCCGCAGCGCGTTATCTAGGTAGGGGAGCATATGTGCGTGTTCGGGATCGTAGATGCTTTCACCTTCGGGTATGGACATCATGCCCTCAATCTTTGCCACACCCTCTTCGGTGAGTATGGCGATCTGGGTGCGCGCCTCTACTTCGTAATCTACCTCCGGCTGAAGACGAGGGACAAGGTCAGCGAAATGCTGGTAGAGCTCCGATGATTCCTCCGCTGGACCGGAGATGATAAGGGGTGTGCGCGCCTCGTCGATAAGGATGCTGTCTACCTCGTCGATAATAGCGTAGGGATGGCCCCGCTGGGTGCATCGTGAGAGGTCCATCACCATGTTATCTCGTAGATAATCGAAGCCGAACTCATTGTTTGTCCCGTAGGTGATGTCCGCCAGGTAGGCCTCCCGGCGGGTGATGGGACGCAGGTATTGAAAGCGATCGTCCTCCGAGGTGTAATCCGGATCGTAGAGGAAAGAGGACTCATCGGGACGCCCACCTCCTGACTGGATGACGCTTACTCGAAGACCCAAGAGGTGGTAAATAGGCCCCATCCATTGAAGTCCGAACTTGGCGAGGTAGTCGTTAGGTGTGACCAGGTGAGCGCCCTTGCCATCCAGGGCGTTGAGATAGAGGGGGAGCGTGGCGACCAGGGTTTTGCCCTCGCCGGTGCGCATCTCCGCTACCTTACCCTGGTGCAAGATCATGCCCCCAATGAGCTGCACGTCGTAATGGCGCAAACCTATGGTGCGACGACTGGCCTCTCGCACGACGGCGAAAGCTTCGGGTAGCAGATCGTCCAGAGATGCTCCCTCAGTCAGCCGTCGACGAAACTCATCGGTCTTATTGCGAAGCGCCTCGTCGTCAAGGCGGGCCATCTCTTGCTCCAGATCATTGATCTCCTGGACCACCTTTTGCAAGCTGGCGATCTCCCGGTCGTTACGGTCGCCAAAGATACGTTTTAGAAATCCCATGCACTCTCCATTAATTTGCTACGATCCAATCTGATCATCATTATACCACGTTGGAATCAGGGTATAGGCCAGAGTCAGGCGCAACGCATCTCTTTGTGAACCGGTGCTGATTCAGGAGATGCGCGAACGCTTACATTGTACCTCCGACCCTCAAGGTTGCCAGCATCCATCTTTTGCAGTATCCTTTTCACATGTCTTTCGAACCAAGAACGAACCGTCCAGGCATCTTCCGGTTGTGGGAGATGCATCCGTATTACATTGAGGCTTTGCTCTTTGGGCTTCTGGTCACCCTCTGCTACGGCTTTACCCTGGGATTGCCCTTCTTCCACGATGACCTCCCCATCATGACCTGGTTGGGTCGTAATGGATGGTACGAGGTCTGGTTTTCACAGGAGAATGGTTATTATCGTCCCCTGGCCTTCACTATCTACCGGCTGGGCAGGTCGTTGCCGCTGGGTGTACAACAGGTGGTTCTACACGGGGTCAATTTCCTTCTGCTGTGGGGCAGTGCTCTGCTTCTGGCGCGTATTCTTCGACGTTTCGGTCGGGATGAAGGCGAATCTCTGCTGGCGGGTGGATTGCTCATCCTCTTTCCTTTCCTGAACGAAGCCATCCCCTGGATTACGGCTCTCTCTCACCCGCTGGTCGTTTTCCTGACCCTGCTCGCGGCTTATGCTGCATTGCGAGCAGAAGAGGAGAAGTTGGGCCACCTCTGGCTCTTGAGTCTGGGAGCGACGATTTTGGCCCCGCTGGCACACGAAAGCGGTGCTATCTGCGGGGCCATTGTCGGCGGATTAGTTCTCATCCGGGGAGGATTCCGTGCCAGATGGCAAACCTGGATTATGATCGTCCTGGGCGGCTTTCTTAATGTACTTGTTGTCGTTTCGCGGCGTTTCATACCTGGCGCCCAGACAGCTACCCAGCTTGCTGGCCTGCACGATCTGCCCCAGAACTTCTTTTTCTTCCTTCAGGGGTTACTTTATCCCCTGACCCCCATGCTTTCCCCTCTCATACAGCGGGGATGGCATGACTTCACGGTGTTGAGTGTATCTGGGGGCCTCTTGGCGTTATGGGTGCTTTGGTTGATACACAAGAGCCACCGTTGGAAGTGGTCGGCCTTGGCTCTGTGGTGGTGGGGATGGGGTGCACTCCCCGCTGCCGTGGCGCTGCAATTCCCGGCCCTCTTCGTGGGGCCTCGACTCTATGCGCTCTCGGCGGTGGGTATTGTTGCTCTGTGGGCAGGTTTTATCACCGAGCTGGGTAAGCGTTTCGGCCGTTTGTGGCTCCGACGTGGAGTCTGGCTGGCACTGACGGGTCTTCTCGTTGCACAGAGCCTTGTCTATCACCAGCGGCAGCGCGCTTTGTACGACACGCTCGATAATCTCTACGATGAGGTGTTGACCCTCGTCACCGAAGAGGAACACCCGTCGCCGGGTTTCGTCAACCTCCCCGCAGCCTTGACCTGGGAGGAGCGGCTCTATCCCCTGGTCACCGAGGATGTTGTCTTCGTGCCCGCTGATTATTCCAGCCTCAGCGAGTTTGTCGAGGTAAACTGTGGCTGGCGGGACGTCGACGCTGTCACTTAC
>JBNGDR010000096.1:0-7398 GCA_049975685.1 Anaerolineae bacterium | reverse complement strand
GGGCCTCTATAGAGGCCCGGACACTGTTTGAGGGACCGGATAATCGGTAGAGTCTTGTCAGAGGAGGTCGGGAGGAGCATGGGGACAGAGAAAGTTGAATCCACACACCCGGAGATTCCCGGTAAGATCACCGTGGAGCCCGGGGTGTTGGAGACCATCGCCCGTTTAACTGCTCAGAAGGTACCCGGTGTTGCACGTATCGCACAGAAGACGGACGTGGAGCGTTTCCTGGGCATTGGTCGCAAATCGGTGGAAGTCTGGGTGGACGAGAGACGGGTTTCTGTGGATCTGCATCTTCTCGCCGAGCCGGGCGTTAGCCTCTTGCGTCTGGGACGTACAGTCCAGCGAGAGGTCACACAGGCTATCCAACAGATGATAGGGATGCCGGTGGATGCCGTCAACGTCTACTTCGAGGACGTTTTGTTTCCCACCTCGGAAGAGGAACAGCCTGAAGCGTAGCACCGTGGTACGGTGGCGCTTGGACAGGCGAGGGCAACGTTTGGCATGAAGGGCGAAAGACGACTGGCCCGACGGCTTGCGCTGCAGTCCCTCTTCGAGATTGACGTCACCTCCCATAAGCCGGGCGAGGTGATACAGCATTGTTACGAACGGGAGGACCCGCTTCCCTCGCGTGTGAGAGACTATTGCCAGAAGCTGGTCACTGGCGTTTTGGAACATCGCCAACTCCTGGATACTCACATCCAGGAACATGCGCCAGAGTGGCCTCTGGAGCAAGTGGCAGTGGTAGACCGTAATCTATTGCGCGTGGCCCTCTATGAATTCACTGTCGGCAACATCCCTACCAAGGTTGCTATCAATGAGGCGGTGGAACTGGCCAAGATCTTCGGCTCTGATAGTTCACCCCGTTTCGTCAATGGAGTGTTGGGCGCTCTCGTAGTCAAACGAGAGAAGATAAAGCACGCTTTAGAACGGCAATAGCACGCCTGTTCAAACTTGATGTGCGCCGCCTTGGGCCTCAGGCGCTTCCTTCCCATGTGAGGATTGGCGCCGCTTTTTCTTCGTAATAACACTTGTTGTGATGCTCCCTTTGAGTTACATTGGAAGAAGTTTGTCTGTTGTCAATTGCCGATTTCTTGAAAGGAGTAGAATCTGTATGGAGAAAATTCGGGTGATCATCATGGGCGCCGCCGGGCGCGACTTCCACAATTTTAACGCCTATTTCCGCGACAACCCCAGATACGAGGTCGTGGCTTTCACCGCGACGCAAATTCCCAATATCGAGAAGCGTCGCTATCCGCCGGAACTCGCCGGCGATCTTTATCCTGAGGGGATTCCCATTTACCCGGAGTCCCAGCTGCCAGATCTCATAAGAGAGCACGGTGTCCAGCAGGTCGTTTTCTCTTATTCCGACGTGCCACACGAGTACGTGATGCATAAGGCCTCTCTTGTCACCTCACAGGGTGCCGATTTCCGACTCATGGGAGCCAACTCGACGATGTTCGAGAGTTCCAAGCCGGTTGTGGCTATCTGTGCTGTCCGCACGGGGTCCGGAAAATCGCAGACCACGCGTCGCGTCTGTGATGTGCTCCAATCCCTGGGTAAGAAGGTGGTGGTCGTGCGCCATCCCATGCCCTACGGCGATCTGGTCAAGCAGGCGGTGCAGCGGTTCGCCGATTACGAGGATCTGGATGAAAACGATTGTACCATCGAGGAACGTGAGGAGTACGAACCTCATCTCGACCGGGGAGTCGTCGTCTACGCAGGCGTGGACTACGAGTCCATCTTGCGCGAGGCTGAATCTGAGGCCGACGTTGTGGTCTGGGACGGGGGTAACAACGACATGCCCTTCTTCAAGCCCGATCTCTGGATCACCGTGGCGGACCCCCATCGCCCCGGTCATGAGCTGACCTATTATCCCGGAGAGGCTAATGTGCGGGCCGCCGACGTTATCGTCCTCAACAAGGTGGATACAGCTGATTACGCCAACGTTCTCTGTGTGCGGAGCAACATCGCTCGGATCAACCCGGATGCTGTCTTTTTGGAGGCCGCGTCGCCGCTCTTTGTGGATCATCCGGAGCGTATCCGGGGCAAGCGTGTCCTGGTTATTGAGGATGGTCCCACGTTGACCCACGGTGAGATGGCCTATGGTGCCGGTTACGTTGCTGCACAGCGTTTCGGTGCTGCCGAGATCGTCGATCCTCGCCCCTATGCGATGGATTCCATCGCAAAGACCTATGAGGCCTACCCAACGACGGGGGACGTGCTGCCGGCGATGGGATATGGTGAGGAGCAGATGCAGGATCTGGAGGAGACTATCAACAACACGCCCTGCGATCTGGTTGTCGTAGGTACACCCATCGATCTCACCCGCATTTTGAAAGTAAGGCATCCCATGGAGCGTGTGCGCTATGAGTTGCAGGTCATCGGCCAGCCGACGCTGGAGGAGATACTGCGGGAGCGCTTTGCGTAATCAGAGCAACCCCAGAGGTTTGATTGGGGCCTATGCCCTCAACCTCTGAGTCACACATCTTCTGGGAGCATCAGGGTGTTCGCAAAACGGGGGACGATTGGATCGTCCCCCGTTTTGCATTCTCGGTGAAGCGTATCTTGATACGGTCCGGTCTCAGGCACGCCAGCGGTAATCGTGGGCCATGGACTGGCGAAAATCGTTCAGAATCTGCTCCTTGTCGTAGAGCCGCCATTGGTCGTCAAGCCAGCGGTAAAGCAATAGACCCCGGATCTGCTGGAAGTAGGGTGTGTTATTCCACCGATTGATCTCTTCATAGACAGCCCGGACCCAGCCGATGTTGGCGTTGATCCAACCCTGGTGATTAGGGTCGTCACAGTTAGGTGCGTTCGGCGGACGGCAGATGTGATTGGATTCCCCAATGATAATGGGTAACTCTTTCCAGCGCGCTGGAATACGCTCGGCAAACTGGCGGTAGGTTTGGAAGTCGAAATAGTGATCATTCAGGAAGGGATCGGCGAAGGTGTGGAGGCTGGTGACCGCCTCCACCGAGGGGCCATGGGTATATGCGTGGAGCATGATGGCGTCGAGGTCCGAGATGCCTTCCAGCATCGCCTGGAAATAATCCAGCGGTCGGTAACGCCGGTTCCCTAGCAGCGGTAAGGGTTGAGAGTTGTAGGGATCGACGGCGCCGGGCGCAACGAGTGCTTGTGGTAGAACGCTCTTGATGGCGGCGTAGACCTTGTTGAAGGCCTTCGCATAGAGCTCGGGTGTGATGTGTTCCAGGTAATGACCATTGCTTTGCGGATGTTCGACGGGATTGTTGGGTTCATTGGCGATCTGGATGATCCAGGTGTAGCGATGGGCAGGCTCGTCGTCGTGAAGGAGGTAGAGTTCTACCCAGCGGGCGCAAGTCGCGGCGAAAGCGTCGTAATGCTCAGAGGTGGGGAGTGAGCCACCCGGGTAATAGCTGTTGTTAAGCCGGACGACGACGCCGTAGCCGTTGGTGGCCCAGTTCCAGAAGCGCTCGCGGCTCTCCGGATTGAAGGGTAAGTCTGGATTGGTCTGAATGTCTTCGGTGAAGAGAATCCAGCCCCGGTTGCCCTGTTCCTCGAAGAGCTGGCGGATCTTTTCCCGGTGCTGAGGCGTGTCGCTGGTAATCCGGGCAGCGTGCATCCCGTAGAGCCAGGCGGAGATCCCCAGTGGTAGCATTTGATCCTCGACGGGCTGCCGGTTATCGGGGGCATCGGGCAAGCGTAAGCGCCAGGCCGCCACGTATCCCTGCTGGCGCGAGGGGGTCCGCACGTGCAGCCATTTGCCCGGTTGCCCCACCTTCTGGGCCGTCGTTTCGGGTTCCTCAAGGGATTCCAGCGGGGTGGTGTGGGGGACCCACCAGACGTCATTGGCGGTGTCGCTGGGCTCTTCGTAGATGTTCAGACCCTCATCTGGGCTTTCCACCAGGACGTATTTTGCTTCTGTGGTAGGTGGGGTGGGAAGCCTCAAGTACCCGGCGGCGGCGTAGCCGTCCTCATTCTGAGGTGTTCGTACCCGTAACCACTCATCCTCCTTGCCTACCTTGCGCCGTACTTCGGCTTCCGGTTCGAGAGCTTCGAGGGTGATTCCGTGGTCGACCTCGGTCACCGTCGGGAAACCGGTGCCCGGCCCCTCACGAATGCGCAAGAACCCCAGATCAGGGCTCTCCACCACGACATCCAGGGTGGGGGTGGGTGGACTGTAGAGTCTCAGGTACCAGGCGGCGGCGTAACCGTCCTCACCCTGAGGTATCCGTACCCGGAGCCACTCTCCCAGCTCGCCCACCTTGCGCCGTACTTCGTCCTCCGGTTCGAGTGCCCAGATGACGGTGCCGTCGTCGAGCCGCGCGATCTCGGCCGCGGAGGTCGTGGGTGCTTTGCGGATGCGCAGCCAACCTAACGTCGGGCTGTGCACTACCACACGGAGGGTAGGTTCCCCGTCGGGCGGATTAGGATTGGTGGCGGTGACGTACCAGGCGGCTACCCAGGCCTCTGGCCCTTGTGGTTCCAGCTTTACCCGGAGCCATTTGCCTACCTTCCCGATCCACTCGGCGGCCTCATCGGTGTTCTGGAGGATGCGTAGGCGGGCCTGGTTGAGGGTACAGCCGGTGAGTGTCTCGGGGCGCACGACGGGATCGCTGCGCATGTTAAGATCCAGCGTCGTCCAGACGGTCAAGAGGTGCCCCGGTGGCGGCGTGGGCGGTGGTTCGAGTTCGGGGTAGGGAGGTGGAGGGGCATCGCTGAGGGAGTCCTGCCACATCCAGCCTACCTCGTCCTCGCTCTGGACGTGGATCCACGCTTTACCATCGACGATGAAGGGCTCTCCCCTGGCGATCAACTCTGTCCCATAAGGGAGGGCTTCCCGTTGGCTGCCGTCCTGGCCCGCCGCACCAAAGATGACACCGCCGCCGAAGGCATTGATCCAGACCTGTCTGGTAGGACCTCCGCCACCGGGCCCCAGTTCGAAAGCTCGCAGGGGCGCATAGTAGATGGGATGGATCATGGATGCACTGAAGACGCTGATAAAGCTGGGAGTGTAGGGTTGCACATGATCCAGCCAGTTGCGAAACTCGTCCTGGGACATCAGATCGTTGCCGAATTCGTCGTAGTGGGGACCCATGACGGGATGTATGGGAAGATCGAGGTCTTGCTGGCGCATCCACTGCCATTCCTGCGCGTAGGTCCACTGGTCTACGACGACCTCCGGGGGTTGGAGATAGGTGCCGTAGACCATGGGCATCAGCCCGCCCTGGCAGTATGGTCCCATTTCATTGTATGGGATCTCGGGGTGGTGGGTGATGGGGGTAGGATAGGAGCAGAGATAGAGGTGTTCCAGATCTACGTTGGCATTGCGGAGGCTGTTGCCTACGGCTACGGCCTCCGCGCGGCGGTGATTAGTGGCGTCCTCGGCGTTGAAGACGAAACCCTCGAAGCCGTCAGCGAAGGCCTGCAAGACACTCTGTGTGGCGAAGACGGGGTCGGCCAGGGTGGTGAAGCTCCACGCGATGGGCGTGAACCCCGCGTCACGGATGCGCTGCGCAATGACCTCGGCGTTGTCGATGTAGAACTCCGATTTACCGGGTAGCGCACCCTGGGCGACCTTGTAGAGAATGTGTGTAATATCCATCTCGTGGGCGATGGTGAGTGCCCGGTCCAGCTCCCAGAGTCGCCAGGCCCACAAGCCTTTTCCTTTGAGTCTCATCTTCGTCCTCCTCTCGACGGGTTATCTGCTTACCCAGCGGTTGTCTTTGATGTAGAAACGCCAGGACACGGTACGTGCTTCTGTGTTACCTGTCACGCCGATACGTGGGCTCTGGGCGATGTCTCCTTCCGGCGCCGTTTCATCCTCCTCGACCCAGAGTTGTGTGTCTGGAGCACAGAGATCCACGCCATCGAAGCCTTTGTCGATGGCCAATGCCTCGCAGAGCCGCCCTGGTCCCCGCGTCAGATCGCGAAAAGGGCGCTCAGGACCTCGCAGCTGTTGCTGGACGTCGAGACCCTCCATCGGCTCTACCGCGCGGACGAGCAGAGCGGCCGGGAATCCTTCTTCCCCGGTGACCAGGTTAAGGCAATGATGAATACCGTAGATGAGGTACACGTAGGCGTGCCCTGGCGAGCCAAACATGGCAGCGTTTCGCTCCGTCCTGCCGAAGCGGGCGTGACTGGCTTCGTCCTCCATCCCAATGTAGGCTTCCACCTCCACAATGCGTCCCGCGAGTCGTTGCCCCTTGTATAGACGCACGAGACGCTGGTTTAGAACCTCACGGGCCACGGTGAGTGTAGGGCGTGCGTAGAATTCGCGTGGTAGTTTTCCCGACAATTGACTTTTCCTTGTGGTGGGGTATCGTTATTGTAGCATATCCGGGGAATCATGGCAAGAGGAATACAATTAGGATGACAGCAGATAATGGTTTTGGTGAATCCGGGGAGTCGCTGCAAGCTGGTTCAGAATGGATGGCAGCGCTGGCCGCCAGTGATATGGAGGAAGAGGCTCCTCAAGAAGAGAAGAAAGGCTTCTCTCTCCTGAGCGGCTTCCTGCCCTGGCAGCGTTTTGTCCTGGCCTTGCTTCTATTTTTGGACGTCGCCGTGGTGGGATTTCTCTTCCTCGTCATGTTGGGCTGTATGCAGATTGGTTGACCCTCTCAAGATCTGAGTTCTCCCCCTCTTGGCCTTCTTGCTGACCGCTGACTTCTTATGGCTCTCCTATCGGGTAGAAAAGCCAGCTCCCTGTGTCGAAACGGGAGATGCCCTCTCGCGTGCCGGCCCAGATCGTTCCATCTGGTGCTACAGCCAGAGCCCCCACGTCATTATTGGGTAAGCCGTTGTCTTCGGTGTAGGTCGTCCAGGTCTCACCATCGAAGTGTAGTACGCCCCGGTTCAACCTGGCAAGGAGCTCCTTACGAGCGAGGATGCCGTAGCGAGGTGGGGCGGGAGGGGCGCGAGTGATGTCCTGGGGAAAGGGAAGAGATCAAGTCCTGATGGTACTGAAGACGCTGCACGTGGCATACAACTCCTTGGGCGGTTTTAGATTCCCCGCACCGACTCGTTGACCCAGGCCGGTCTATCGGGGATGTAGACGGTGATGGCGACGATCTCCTCGACGTCGGTGTAGTCGCAGACAACGTGCAGGGTGATATCGAAATCCTTGAGCGGTCCGGCGACGAGGACGCGGTGGCGTTGAGGGTAGTGTTCGATGACCTCTCCCTTGAAGAAGGCGTAGAGGACGTCTTTAGCGCGCAGACTTTCCTTGTGAGCTTCCCGCAGGGCGTGATCGGAGAGACGCATGGTGCGACGACGCACTATGAGATCTTCGATGTCTGTGATGACCATCTCTCTAGCCTCCTGCTCCGGATACCGGGCCAACCTCTCTCCCGAGCCAGCGTGGGGAAATTATAGGTCAGGGGCGAATTGAGGTCAAGCGAGGAGTAGTGAAATTTG
>JBNGDR010000095.1:0-7416 GCA_049975685.1 Anaerolineae bacterium | reverse complement strand
GGTAGAGCTTCTCTTGTGCCCAGGGGGTAGCGCTCTCCGTCCCCAGATCGTCGAGGACGAGGAAGGGTGTGCGTCGTACCTCCTCAAAGCGCTTGTCGTAGGAGATAGCACTCTGGGGGTTGAAGGTAGCCCGCAGATGATCCAGCAGGTCGGGCACGACGACGAAAAGCGCCGGATAGCCCAGGCGCGTCCGTTCGTTAGCGATAGCGGCCGCGAGGTGAGTCTTCCCACAGCCATACAACCCGGTCAAGAGTAACCAGCCCCTGGGATTCGCTGCATAGCCTTGTGCCACCTCCACGGCACGGCGCAGATTGTCGGCGTGCTCCCGGCCGATATCCCGCTGCCGCAGATCAAAGCTCTCAAAGGTCATACCGGTGTAGAGAGGCAACGTATTCAAATCCGAATAAGTCTGTTCCACACCGGCTTGCCGGTAGTCAGGGGCCAGGATGGTTACAATACGCACCAGCTCCATATCGGCCAGACGAGAGCGCAGGCGAGCATCCAGCTCCTCCAAATCGCGGTTGGTGGTGATGACGGTGGGCAAACGGGTCATGTAGCGGTAGTTAAAGAGCTGGAAGAGTTTCTCCAGAGCCCAGGGCGTGCCATACTCCGTCCCCAGGTCATCCAGGACAAGAAGTGGAGCAGTCCGCACCTGTTCGAAACGGTCATCGTAGGTCTGTTGAGAGAGCGGGGAAAAGGCACCTCTTAGATGATCCAACAGATCGGGCACCGTTACGAAGAGCACCGGCAACCCTTGCTCCAGGGAAGAGTTGGCGATGGCGGCGGCGAGGTGGGTCTTTCCGCAACCGTAACCACCACGAAAGACCAGCCAGCCCTCCGGATTGCGGGCGTAGTTACGGGCAACATCATAAGCGCGCCGCAAATTAGTCTGCCGGTCGGGAGAGAGTCCTTGCCCTGCTGGCTCAAAGGATTCAAAGGTGAACCGCTCCAGAGCCTCCATATTGCTTACGGCGCGCAATGTCGCCGCACGCTGTCTCTGAAGATCCGCCGCGCGGCAGGTACAGGGAAAGGCGCGCCCGAAATCGGGATGGCCTATGGGGACATCATGCTTGACGTAACCTAACCCCCCACAACGCGGGCAATTAGGGTCCCCTAGAAACTCCGATTCTTCGGTACTGTTGGCGTCGTCAGTGTTGGATGAAGTCGGCGTACTTGCCCTCGATATACCGCCGGCCATCTTCCTCATGATCTCGTCTATCGATCTCATCTCTACCCTCAGTCTGCCATCGTTCCAAAATTGCCCGAATGTACTTCCAACTTCGCTTATTCAAACGCACGGCCTCACGGAAAGCGTCCTCGATCCACGCTGCCGGGTAGGTCTCCTCGGCTTCACGCAAGTCCTCACTTAGCAAAGCCGTAAGAGGGCCAATATTCTCCTCATACAGTGTATAGATATTGGGGCGCTCGGGGACTTCGGCCTGTTCGGGTTCCACACCCCGTCGTAAGGCCTCTACCGCCATCCGCCCCCGGGGACTGTTCGCATAGTATCGCCGCTCCGTGACACCGTCGGCGCGCTCATGCGCCACCTCCAGCAGGCTGCCCCGCGCAACAGCCCTCACCAGCCCCTCATCCAGCGACGACTCTCTTCCATCAAGGGCTCTCTGTATCACACCATCGGCCAGCAGCTCGCCCCGAGTCACCCAGGGGGCCGCCTGAGACCGCCGGGTTGCCAGACGCCACAACACGAAAAGGGTTACCTGCAACTCCAGCAGGTCATCGATAATAGGAAGAAGATCGGTGAAGAGCACATCCGGCAACTGCACGACGGGCGTGGGACCGCCAGAAAAACCGGAGAAGTGTTGGAATCCCCTGGATGGCTCTTCGTTCATATGGTAACCTGTGCACTTCTCCGAGATGCCGGGACCTCGCGAGATAGGCTAAGGAACTGCGTGTAACGATTCTTGAACAGAAGCTGCACCATACCGGTGGGGCCACTGCGATGCTTGGCGATAGCCACCTCGGCAATATTGGGATCCTGTGTCGCCGGATTGTAGAGCACGTCGCGGTATATAAACATCACCACATCCGCATCCTGCTCAATACTACCACTCTCGCGCAGATCTGATAGGACAGGGCGCTTGTCCTGGCGCTGTTCCACGGCCCGCGAGAGCTGGGAAGCCGTCATCACCGGTACATCCAACTCCCGAGCCAGCGACTTAAGCGATCTTGAGAGATAAGAAACTTCCTGCACACGATTCTCAACACGGGTTCCACTGGTCATTAGCTGTAGATAATCTACGTAGACGGCCTCAAGCTTGTGCTCCGAATGTAGACGCCGACACTTGGTCCGCAACTGGATGGGGGTCAGCGCAGGCGTATCATCGATGTAGATGTGCAAATCCGCCAGGTGGCCCACGGCCTCCTCAAAACGCGAGAGTTCCTCCTCCTCCAGAGTACCCAGTCGCAAGCGCTGTGCATCGATACGGCTCAAACCGGAGATCATACGCTGCACGATCTGCTCCGCCGACATCTCCAGACTGAAGATAGCGACAGTCCGGTCCATCTCGGCAGCCTTGAGAGCAAAGGTCAGCATGAGGGAGGTTTTCCCCACCCCAGGCCGGGCAGCAAGAATGAGCAGGTCTGAACGCTGAAAACCACCCAGGAGTTTATCGATATCCGGAAAACCGCTGGGCACCCCCATGATTTCGCCGCGATGGGCGTACAGGTTATAGAGATGCTCCCGGTAATTGCTCAAAACCTCCTGAATGGGGCGGAGGTCCCGACTGGCCCGTTGCTGAGAGATGGCGAAAAGTGCTCGCTCCGACCTATCCACGACCTCGGTGATGGGCCTATCCTCGTCATGGGCAAGACGTGCAATTTCACCAGCCGTATTCAGCAGGCGACGACGGACAAAGGTCTGCTCCACCATTCGCGCGTAGCTCTCGATATTGATGGCGGAGGGTACGGAGTCGATGAGCCGGGCCACGTAAGCTGCCCCACCCACTGCCTCCAGATGCTCACGGTTCTCCAGCTCCGTCGTTAGCGTGAGAAAATCGATGGGTTCCCGCCGCTCGTGCAAGGACACGATGGCTTCGTACAACCATCGGTGTTTCTGAAGATAAAAATGTTCGGCGCGCAAGAAGGAAAGAACCCGAAATATACCTTCCGGGTCGATGAGTAAGGCACCGATGACGGCCTCTTCGGCCTCTATATTGTGTGGAACAGATTTATCAGGGACGGTCATACAATCCGAGAACTCACTCTCACTCTAGCTGGAAAACCTTGAGTCAACCAATCGGGGCAGATTTCACCACAAAGGATCTGCACTCTTTCAGTCTGTGGGTATGTCGTCAATATCCAAACGGTTGAGGAAATCGCGGAAGACGTCGAGATCCTCTGGACCCTCATCACCCTCCAGCAAACTCTCCTCAGGTACAACACCGGCCTCGGCCATGACCCTTTCATCAACGAAGATCGGTGTTCCCAACCGGACAGCAATAGCCATAGCATCACTGGGACGGCAATCTACCTCAATCTCCTCATCCCCCACCATCAGGATGAGACGTCCATAAAAGGTCTCGTTGGCAAGCGCACTGACCAGAATGTATTCCAGATCGGCATCCAACGTCTCCAAGAGATTCACGATCAGATCGTGCGTCATGGGACGGGGAGGATCCACACCTTGTAACCTCATCGAGATGGCCTCAGTCTCACAGGCTCCGATCCAGATGGGAAGATACCTTTCGGCTCCCATCTCTTTGAGAACCACAATGCGATGTGGAGATACCAGGCTGACCTGTATAGTTTCAATGGTGACCTCAATCACGTTGACCTCCTAACAGGGTGGGGTGACCACCTACCTCAGTTGGGATTATACACCGGGCATCAAATTAGTGGAAACGGAGAATGCGTGCGGAACCTCAGTTACCTGCACCAGAGGGTGTCGTCAGAAAGGGTTGCCCCTCTGACCAACGATACCGGTAGATGGCGGCCTCTTCCCAGAAAGCACCAGCATCCCAGGTAATACGTCCCAGAAGCCCCTCCCGCGTCACTTCGGGCAGCGCCCGCGCCACGCCCCCCCGGTCTATATCGTCCTGGGTTGCACCGGCGGCTATGGCTTCTGCCAGCAAATAGACGGCCTCATAGGTTGGGAGTGCATAAGGACCCGGCTCGGGTACGTGGGGGCCGACCTTACGGTAGTCAGCAATCCACTGCTTGGTGTAGAGCAAATCCTGTGGTAAAGGATAAGGCGTGACAAAGCGCACCCTCTCGGCATCCTCTCCCGCCACCTCAACGAACTCGCTGGAGGCCAGGGTGGGACCTCCAATAAGACTTCCCGCCCAACCCGAAGACCGCCATGTCACAAGTTGCTCCGCCGCTTCCACGGGCGGTAACGCCGAGAATACAATCTCGGGACGGGGAACAGCATCGGCAGGATAGAGCGTCCGATTCTCATCAGCGATGGTGACCACTTCCAACGCTTCGATCAAGGGACCGGCGCCCCACAGACCCACCGAAGGTACACCAGGCTCCATTTGTACCATAATCTCCGCCAGCGCGGTCGGTGGAGGCATCAAATGCCACGCGGACGTTGTAGACTCCGTGAGCCAGGCACCGACGACGATCAATGGCAATCCTGCCTCCGTGTAAAGAGGGGCGACAGCGGCGGTACTGTCCTGACAGTAGTGTCCGATGACCCCCACGACATCCGGCGCCACGCTTAGATTACGCGCCGCGTCTTGAGCCAGATCGGTATCGCACCGATCGTCGTAAGCGACGAGTTCCAGCCGTCGCCCCCCCGCACCGCCCGCCGCATTAATCTCACGCACTGCCAGGCGTGCGGCATAGATAGCATCGTAACCAATGTAGCGGTACCGCCCCTCAAAGGGCGCAACGAGACCGATCTTGACGACGGAGGGAAGATCAGGAGGGAGACAAGCAGTCAGCAAAAGCAACAACACCAGGCTCCAGAGAATGAGACGTGGTGTCATTGAGCGAGGTAGCCCCGTGAAAAACGAAGAAGAGAACATGGGAAGTGCAGATTGTAAAGCGTCCTCACTTCCCAAGAAGAGCGAGTGAACGGCGAATCTTTTCTTCAACCGTGAGCTCCTCACCACGAGGCAGCTGCTGGAGCGCGCGCTGTGCTTCGACGACGCTGAACCCCAACGCCGTTAGTGCCGCAATAACGTCCGCATCATCCTCGGTGAGCGTGGAAAGAGGACCACTCAACTTCGCCAAACGATCTTTGAGGTGCAGAATGATAGCCTCCGCCGTCTTACGCCCTACCCCCGGCGCCCTTGAGAGCACCTCAGGTTGACGGTTAGCGATGGCCTGTTGCAAAGTCTCCGGGGAGAGGGTTCCCATCACATTGAGAGCTACTTTTGGCCCTACCCCGGATACACCAAGCAACATCTCAAAGAGCTCCCGTGATTCTGGGCCGGCAAAACCATAGAGAGCGAGATCATTCTCACGAACGTGGAGATAGGTGTGGAAGACAGCTTGCTTACCCGGGCGATAACTTTCCTCATTGGGCACGTGAATGGCAAAGCCCACGCCGCCGACATCCAGAACGACAATCTCATCCTCCACACTGAGGATTGTCCCCTCGAGTCGAGCGATCATGCCAGTAGATCCTCCATGCGAGCTCGCTGCAGGTGACAAATGGAGACCGCCGCCGCGTCGGCGGCGTCGTCGGGACGAGGAACCTCGTTCAGATCCAACAGCATACGGACCATCTCCTGTACCTGATGTTTGTCCGCATTCCCGTACCCCGTCACCGCCTGCTTGATCTGCAATGGTGTATACTCCCCAATAGGAAGTTCAGCATCGGCCAGAGCGAGAAGTGCTACACCCCGCGCCTGTCCCACAGACATGGCCGTCCGAACGTTACGGCTGAAGAAGAGTTCCTCGACCGCCGCAGCCGTAGGTTGGTGCTCGGCAATGATCTCTTGTAAGCGAGCATAGATGGTGCGCAATCGTTGAGGAGCAGGGGTCTTCGCGGCGGTCCTGATGACGCCTAGGGCGATCAGATCCAGCCGGGTTCCCTCCTCCTCAACGACAGCATAGCCGGTGATGGCCAGTCCAGGGTCGATGCCCAGAACTCTCATCAAGCTGCTGCCGCCTGGAAGGCGGCCACAGCATCCTCCGTAACGTCGAGATTGGAGAAGACACGGCGGACATCGTCCATGTCCTCAAGAGTATCGATGAGTCTGAGGACACGTACCGCATCCTTCTGATCCAGGGTCATCTCGTTCTTCGGAATCATGGCGAGTTCCATGTTCCGCACAGGGACTCCAGCCTCTTTCAACCCCTCGGAGACCTCGTGGAGCTCGGTGGGACCGGTGTAGACCTCGTGGTCGTCCTCGCCGCCGCCTTCAACGAGATCTTCGGCACCGGCTTCCAGGGCTGCCTCAAACAGGGTATCGAAATCCACCTTGGCAGGGATGCTGATAACGCCCTTGCGGTCAAACTGCCAGGCGACCGAACCGGGATCGCCCATGTTCCCGCCCTGGCGTGTCAGGGCGTGGCGAAGCGCAGCAACGGTGCGGTTGCGATTGTCGGTAACCACGTCAATCAGCAGCGCCACGCCATGAGGAGCGTAACCCTCGTACATGGTCTCGATGATCTGCTCACCATCTTTATCCTCACCTGTCCCCCGCTTGATAGCACGTTCGATGTTATCCTTGGGCATGCTCATCGAGCGAGCTTTGTCGAGCACCATGCGCAAGCGGAAGTTTGTTTCAGGATCGCCGTCCCCGCCCCCTTCACGCACCGCGATCACAATCTCACGTGCTAGCTTGGTGAATAGCGCCCCTCGTTTGGCATCCTCAGCCGCCTTCTTCCGACGGATGGTTGACCAATGACTATGTCCAGACATCTGACCTCCTTTGAATCAACAAGGTTTAAAATTTAATGTCGCAATACAGACAAGAAAACGTAATATACCAAAAGTTTTAGCGTGGGAATCGTTGACAGCAGACCGACCAGAGCGCACGAAAGCCGGGCGATCAATAACTCACCCGGCTACTGGGAACCCAGTTTGGCTCCCTCAAATTCTCTCCTACCGCGTAGAAACGCGTCGCCACTCATCGGACGCTTTCCGGCCATCTGCAGGTGTAATAGAAGTAGAGCACCCTCGCCAGTGACGACAGCGGGCATATCCTCCCAAACAAACGTTACACCAGGTTCAGCATCTGGCATCTCTGCCGACGCAACGGCCCTGGCCTGCAAGATCTTGAGACGGCGACCGTCCCACGTCGTGTAGGCACCGGGTTGCGGAGCAAAAGCCCGAACCCGACGCGCCAGATCAACGGCGGCTCGCTCCCACGCCAGCTCAGCCGCCGATTTGGGAAAGCGACGTACCACCGTCACGCCCTCTTCGGGCTGCGGACGTGGCTGCAGATCACCGTCCATGTAGGCGGGTAGAATTTCGATAAGCAGCTCCGCTCCCAGCTG
>JBNGDR010000094.1:0-7468 GCA_049975685.1 Anaerolineae bacterium | reverse complement strand
GCGTCGCTGATGGGGAGACGATGCTCTTCCTCCATCAGTGGGACGTGGGGGGGAAACGCATCGTCCCTATTTTCTCATCCCTGTCCCGGCTGGCAGACTTCGTCGATAAGCAGGCAGCCTACGTTCGTATCAACGCCGGTGCGCTCCTCAGTATGCTCGAGGCCAGCGTGGGAGTCGTGCTCAACCCGGGATCGCCTTACTCAAGGGAATTGCCACCTGCCGAGATCCAGATGCTGCTGGATGGAACACTCTTTGCACCGGACACAGAGGAATTTGTGCTCAGCGATGGGGATATTTTCCTGGGACAGCCGGCGGACTATCCTGCTGAACTCGTTGAAGCGCTGCAGGAACTCTTCGCGGAACATCCAGCCGTCCGCGCGGCTTACCTGGCGCAGATGTATGCGCCGGAATCGGGTGATGAACCACACCTCGTCATCGGTCTCGACGTGCTCAGAAACTTCGATGAGGTCGTTGAGGAGGCGGTTAGCGTCGCCGGCGAAGTGCTAGCAGAGGAAGAGTTCGTCGATTTCATTCAAATCGGGCGCGACGCCCTCTCCGATTACCTCCTTGGCGAGACTACGCCCTTCTACGAGCGCGATTGACGTCACTGAAGAATTGGATTTCTGACACGATCACATACTAAATCTCAGCGGAAGCCCAATTCCCGCAGGCGGGCTTCTTTGTCACGCCACTTGGGCTTCACCTTCACCCACAGGTCGAGGTAGACCTTTCCACCTACGAAGCGCTCCAGTTCCTGGCGTGCATCTGTGCCGATGCGCTTGAGCATCTCGCCGCCCTTTCCAATGAGGATGGGTTTGTGGGATTCCCGCTCCACCCAGATGCGGGCCGAGATGTAGGTCGTGCCGTTCTCCCGTTCGTGGTAGTCCTCTACCAGGATGGCCGATGCGTGTGGGACTTCCTGATGGGTGTAGCGTAGCACTGCCTCGCGGATGAGTTCGGCCGCGATCTGGTAGGGGGTCTGGTCCGTGATCTGCACGCCGGGATAGTAACGTGGCCCCTCGGGTAGGTGCTCCTCCAGGTGCTCGCGCAGCTTCTCCACGTTGGTCCCATGCAGGGCGCTCGTGGGCATGGAATCGGCGTAGCCAGGCAGCAAAGCCCAATAGTTCTCGATGCGAGCTTCGGCCTTCGGCAGCGAGAGCTTATCCATCTTGTTGAGGACGAAGATCACGGGGCGTTTTTCGCTCTTCTCCTGGAGCAACCGTGCGATATGTTTGTCTTCTTTACGGGGGGAGACGGAGACGTCTACGACGAAGAGAATAACGTCCGCATCGGGGATGGCTGCGAGAGCCTCCTCTATCATCTTCTCGTTCAGCGTGTGCCTGATCTTCCGGTGTATGCCCGGTGTATCGATGAAGATCATCTGGTACTCGGGTTCGGTACGGATACCCAGGATGCGCATACGCGTGGTCTGGGGTTTACGCGAGACGATGGCTACCTTGGTGCCTATCAATGCGTTAACTAAGGTGGACTTCCCCACGTTGGGTCTGCCGATGAGGGCCACGAAGCCCGATCTGTGGCCTTCTGGCAGCACTTCCTCATGCCAATCCGACTCCAGAGGAACCTCTGCTTTCACGCTGGAGGTTTCCGCCAGGAACTGATCGATGAGCGTCTGGCTCTCTTCCTCGGAAGCCTGAGCCGAAGCGTTGTCAGATCGCCCTTCTTTATGTGATTCTTCAGCGTTCATGTGAACCTTCCTTGTTGTTCTTGATGGTAGTCATGGCGCGTCTTCCCTCTCGCGTACCAGGTAGATACCCGGGAGACTAATCAACGTTGTCAATCCCTTGATAAGGACATTCGCCCAGAAGATAGACCAGACGGTGGGCGTCGGGAGCACGCCGCCAAAGGCGCCCCAGCTGAAGATAAGGGTGTCCAGGGGGACGCTGAAACCGTTACTGACCAGGACGCGCGCCCATTGATATTTGCGTGTGATGCGCGTTACCCACACGTGGTAGATCTCCGTATCCAGGAGCTCGCTCACGATCTCCGCGACGATGGAGGCGACTACGATGCGCCAGACGGGGTTGAGCACGGCGCTGAAAGCTTCCTGCAGAGGCCATCCAGGGTCCGGAGGGAGGAGGCTCAGCAGTGCAAAATATCCGGCCATCACCAGGTTGATGACCCCGGCGGTGACGACGACCGTCCTCGCGGCCCGGCGTCCCAGCAACTTATGGACCATATCACGTAACGTGAAGGTGATGGGGTAGATAAAGGTGCCCCCATCCACGCTGAAGCCTCCTACCCAGGCGATCTTGAGACTGCCTATGTCGGCCAGCATCTGAGCCGCGACGTAGGCACTCACCACGAGGATGCTTGTCTGGGTCAGTGACAGCCCCCGCGTCTTGGTCTGCGAGGATGCCTGTGATGCTGCAACTGTCATGCTTTCTCCTTGTGAGTGTAATTTGTACTCCAAAGATACCACGTATGGGGCCAGGAGCAAGGTTTGTGTTATCTGCTTGACTATTATCAAGATTTCGGATACGCTATGAACGACGATGGGTGGAAATATGTAGGCCTCAGGTTCTTCGGGCCCGCTTTTCCCCCGGGTAGCCAGGCCCTGCAAGCGGTGGCACGACTATTCCTTATCATACCGAAGTATCTACACATGAAAGGAGATTCCGAATGGCAACATCTATCAAAGAGATTGAAGGTATAGGCGGCAAGTATGCTGCGACGCTTGCTGAACTGGGTATCACGACTGTTGAGGCTCTGCTAGAGAAGGGCAGCACCCCCGCCGGTCGCAAGGAGATCGCCGAACAATCCGGACTCAGCCCCAAACTCGTGCTCAAGTGGGTGAATCGTGCCGATCTCTTCCGTGTTAAGGGTATCGGTGAGGAGTATGCTGATCTGCTGGAGATCGCAGGTGTGGATACCGTGCCAGAGCTGGCGCAGCGCAATCCTCAGAATCTGTTCGAGAAGCTGAAGGAGATCAACGCGGAGAAGAATCTGGTCCGCCGTCTACCCCCGCAGGCCAACGTGGAATCCTGGGTCGCCCAGGCGAAGGAACTTCCTCGGAAGATTACCTATTAGGGTTGTTGGTTTGGTGAACCCCGTCGGGTGTCTCGCTGTTATTTGAGACATGATGACGGGGTTCGCTGTTGTTTGTGGGGGGGAGGAACAGGGATGATTCAGGAAAGGGATCGGTATTTCAAGAAGGTCGTGGAGCTCCGTCATGCGGGTGAGACGTTGAGCTTTCGCGTAGCGCAGGATCTTTTCAGCAGCCATAGAGTGGACGTGGGCACACAACGACTCCTTCGCTCCATAGCGCGTGAGGGTTTCGAGGCCTGCCGCAAGGTGCTCGATCTGGGGTGTGGTTACGGACCTTTGGGCCTGGCTTTGAAGAAGAAGGACCCCGGTCGCTCTGTCCATCTGGTGGATCGAGATGCATTGGCGGTGACCTATACGCGCCAGAATGCCGCACTGAATGCCGTCCCCGAGGTTGAAGTTTACGCCGGTCTGGGCTACGACGACGTGCATGCTGCCGATTTTGACCTGGTCATCTCCAACATTCCCGGTAAAGCGGGGGATAGCGTTATCACCTATCTTTTGCGCGATGCACATTGGGTTCTTAAACCGGGCGGCTACGTAGCTGTCGTTGTCGTAGCGCCCCTCGCTTCGCTGGTAGCGCGGACTCTTGATGTCATCGAGGCGGAGGTGCTCTTCCACGAGGAGCGCTCGGGGCATGCTATCTTTCATTATTCCTTCTCACACGAAGTATCTATGACCCCCCAACCACATTCCAACGCCGTCGATAGGGGGATCTACGACCGGCAGGTGCTCAACCTGGCGTTGGACGATGTCGATCTAACCCTGCATACGGCATGGGGATTGCCGGAATTCGATTCTCTGAGTTATCGCACGGATCTGGTATTGGAAGCGCTCACGGCATGGGGTGGGGCGATCCCGGAGCGCGTGTTGCTCTTCAATTCGGGTCAGGGTCACCTTCCCGCTGTGTTGTGGCGGTTGATGAAGCCTGTCCATATTTCGCTGGTAGATCGCGATTTGCTGGCGCTTCGCTATAGTCGCAGGAATCTGGTGAACAACGGCTGTCCCATCGATCGTGTAGAACTCTGTCACCAGGTGGGGCTGGCACGCGATGTGAAGAAGGAGATTCAGTTAGCCGTTGGGCTCCTGCGCGAAGAGGAGGGGCGGGAGGCCATTGCCGCCAGTGTCCGCGACCTGGTGCCCCAACTGGAGCCGGGCGGAACCGTATTGCTTGCAGGTGGCTCCACCCCCGTTACCCGTCTGATCGATGATCTGCGCGGTGTCGACGGTCTGCGCGTTCGGGACCGCCGGAAGCGACGGGGCCGAAGCCTTCTTGAATTGGAGCGACGCTAACACTCAGGGACAGTTTACGTCCTGACCCCACGCACGAGCGTTGCCTCCTCTCTCGAGCGTTGCAGATTGCTTGACGTGTGATGGGGACGGTCTTATACTTGCTTTGGAACCTGAAATACATGACTTTTCATATAGCATACAAGGCGGTAAAGACCTGTGGACATTTCGAGAAACGATCCCTGCTGGTGTGGAAGCGGTAAGAAATACAAGCATTGTCACATGAAAATCGATCGGGCGCGACGCAGTGCCAAGCGCGGGTGGCAACGGAAACCTCGTGAGATCATTATCAAGACGGAGGAGCAGATTGAGGGCATCCGAAAGGCCTGCCAGCTCACCGTGGAGATCCTGGATATGTTGGAAGATCGCATCGTACCTGGGATTACGACCGAGCAGATCAATACCTGGGTCCACGAAGCGACCATCGCTGGTGGGGGGATACCGGCCCCCCTTAACTACCGGGGCTATCCCAAGAGCGTTTGCACCTCCATTAACGAGGTGATCTGTCACGGTATTCCCGGGGAGCGGGTTCTCAAAGATGGCGATATCCTCAACGTGGATGTCACCTCCATCGTCGATGGTTATTACGGTGATTCCAGCCGTATGTTCCTTCTGGGGGATGTCTCAGAGGAAGCGCGCAAGCTGGTTGAGGTGACCCGGGAGTGTCTCTATCTCGGCATCGACGCGGTGAAGCCGGGAAACAGGACCGGTGATATAGGGTATGCTATCCAGGAGCACGCCGAGCGGCATGGTTATTCTGTTGTGCGCGCCTTCGTGGGCCATGGCACAGGGGTTGATTTCCACGAACCACCGGATATTCGCCATTACGGACAACCAGGAACGGGTGTCCTTCTACAACCCAACATGGTCTTTACCATAGAACCCATGATCAACGCTGGGGATTACCGGGTGGAGGTATTACAGGATGGATGGACCGCTATTACTACGGATGGCAGTCTCTCGGCTCAATGGGAACACACCTTGCTGATCACCAGGGACGGCGTCGAGATTTTGACTGCCTAGCAGTCCCTCGATGATGTGCGATGATCGATCTACGTGAGCTCCAACGTAAGATATACCGGAACAAGGTCGACCGGGGGTTCAACGTCACAGACGTGGGCAAGGAGATCATCCTGATGGTTGAGGAGCTGGGAGAGCTGGCCCGTGCTTACAAGGTGAGCGACAAACGCCCGGCACCGGAGATAAGCCACAGCGAGGAGATGGTGGACGCCGTGGGTGATCTCATGATCTATTGCCTGGGGCTTTGTGAGATGTTGAATGTAAATAGTGAGGAGATTCTGAGAGAGATTGCGGACAGGAATCGGACGCGCTCCCACACCGGTTGGATGTGAATTTTCCTGAGTGGATGCGTTTCGATAGCAGCAAGGAGAAGGGGGATAAGTGAGCAAGATTCTGGTCTCTGGGCTTATCAATTTTGAGACGACGTTGGGTGTTGAGGGCTTTCCCATTTACTATTTTCCCGTTCACTATCGCTTTAACGGCGTGGCGAGCACCATCTCTGGCGTAGGTTACAATATCGTCAAAGCTTTGGTGACCCTGGGGGATGAGGCGCAACTCTTCTCACTCGTAGGCGAGGATATGCTTGGACAGATGGTGCTTGATACTCTGCGCATGGAGGGCATCCCCCATGATCATGTTTTACGTGAGATCGATGAGACGTCTCAATCGGTCATCATCTACGATGACGGAGGTCGGCGCCAGATCAACGTTGACCTCAAAGACGTCCAGGATCAGCGGTATCCGTCGGAGCCTTTTGCGCAAGCGCTGGCAGATGCTGATCTCGCTGTCCTCTGCAATGTGAACTTCTCCCGCCCCTTTTTGAAGATGGCAAAGGCCAGGGGGGTACCCATTGTCACCGACGTGCACACCATCTCATCTCTCGACGATGTGTATAACCGCGATTTCATGGAAGCCGCCGATATTCTTTTCATGAGCGATGACCTGTTGCCTGTATCACCCGAAGATTGGGCGCAGCGGGTAATGGCACGTTACGCTCCCGAGGTTCTCATCATCGGTTTAGGAGCCGATGGTGCATTGCTTGCCGTCCGCGAGGACGATTACGTGGAACGTTGTCCTACCGTCTACACTCGGAAGATCGTGAACACCATCGGCGCCGGCGACGCGCTCCTCGCCGCCTTCGTCCACTTCTACGCACGTACTTCTGATCCCTACAGTTCGCTGCGACGTGCTATGGTCTTTGCCTCATACAAGATCGGTGAGAGGGGAGCGGCCGAGGGATTCCTCACAGAAGCGGAGCTGGACGCCTGGTACGAGGAGATCCGATCCAACGGTGGATTTCCACCGGGTTGATAGCGACTCCTTACCGAGGAGAAGAAATGATGAACGAATCCACCATCGATAGTGCCCGGGTGACTGAACAATATCGCACATCCGCCAATCTGGGCAAACGCATATCTTTACATGAGCGCTTCAGTACCAATTCTCAGTCCTGGCACCGCTGGATCTTTGAGCACCTCGATCTACCCGACGAGTGTCGCATTCTGGAACTGGGCGGCGGGCCGGGCAAGCTGTGGAGTGAGAACCTGGATCGCATCCCGACAGAATGGCAGATCACCGTCACCGATTTCTCTGCGGGGATGGTGGCGGAGGCGGTAAAGAACCTCGCCAGTCATCCCCGGCCTTTCACCTTCAAGATCGTTGATGCGCAGCGCGTCCCCTTCGATGATGCGACCTTCGACGCTGTCATGGCTAATCACATGCTCTACCACGTCCCGGACCGGGAGCAGGCATTGTCGGAGATGCGCCGGGTTTTGAAGCCGGGGGGGCATTTCTACGCCTCCACTGTGGGAGAGACCCACATGCAGGAACTCTGGGACATGGCTGAGAGCCTGGTGCCGGGTGTCAACGCTCAGGTTCGGGCCAATACGCTGGGTTTCAATCTGGAGAATGGGAGGGAAATTCTTGCCCCCTGGTTCTCGGAGATCAAGGTACATCTCTTCGATGACGCGTTGGTCGTTACCGAAGCAGAGCCGCTCATCGCTTACGTGCTCTCCTCCACGACTTTGACAGGAGAGCTCATCCCCAAGGCTCAGCGAGAAGCCTTTGCCAATCTCGTGGAGCGACGCATCGCCCA
>JBNGDR010000093.1:0-7604 GCA_049975685.1 Anaerolineae bacterium | reverse complement strand
GAGTGTGTTGGTACCGCCACGTGAAGTGATGCGGCCCATATCAGCGGAGACGGCTCAGACGGTCTCTGAGCTCATGGCCCGGGCGTTGGAGGATCGGGTGCCCCAGGCCACGGTCAGCGGGTATCGAGTGGCGGGCAAGACGGGTACGGCACAGATTCCGGGTGTCGGCGGCTATGAGACCGAGGATGTTATCGCTTCCTTTATTGGGTTTGGACCCCTCCCCGACCCCGAAGTGCTGATTCTGGTAAAATTGGACCGCCCTCAGGTTCCGCAGGAGATACGTTGGGGTTCACGAACGGCAGCCCCCCTCTTCCAGCGGGTGGCCTCACGGCTTTTCGTGCTTCTGGGTATACCGCCGTCGGAGTCCATGACTGCAGCGCAATAGTCGTAAACAAATTTATGAGTAGTTGATTTTCATGTGTCTGATTCAGCAGGTGGAATGGATAGAGACGTATGATCAGGAAACTGACATTAGCTGAACTCATTGAAGGTATGGGTGGTGGGCGCCCAGTCAATATGGAACTACCTGTCACGCCAGTCATTGACTCTCGTGAGGCGAACGCCTCATCGGTTTTCTTCGCCTTCGTGGGAGAGAATGTGGATGGGCATGACTTTGTGAGAGACGCTTTCGATCGGGGTGCCGTGGCCGCGGTGGTAGAGCGGGAAGTGGATACGGAAGCTACCCTGATCGATGTGACGAATGGCGCCTTTCCGGTCGGTCTTTCGACGCCCATCGTTATCAAGGTACCGAAGGTGCTCGGGGCGTTGCAGAGAGCGGCGACCTTCTGGCGCCGGCAGTTGGAACCGCGCGTCGTTGGTGTGACCGGGAGTGTGGGTAAGACGACCACGAAGGAGGTAGTGACTCGCGTATTGGAGAGCCGCTACCGGGTATTACGCAGCGGTGGCTCCTATAACAATGAGATCGGTTTGCCTTTGACCATTTTGCAGTTGACGGGCAATTGTGAATATCTGGTCCTGGAGATGGGTATGTATGTACGGGGCGACATCCGCGCCCTGGCAGAGATAGCCGAACCTCACATTGGGGTACTCACTAATGTGGAGCCCGTGCACGCAGAACGCGCCGGCAGTCTGGAGAATATTGCCCTGGGAAAACAGGAATTGGTCGAAGCTCTCCCCCCGGCACCGGAAGGTGTAGCTATCCTCAACTATGACGATCCTCTGGTCCGGGGGATGGCTGACGCGACGCAAGCCCGTGTCTTTTTCTACGGTCTCTCCCCTACCGCACACCTTTGGGCCGATGAGGTGGAAAGTTTAGGGCTCGATGGTATCCGGGTACGGCTCCATTACGGCAAGGAAGCGTTGTACGTGCGCGTCCCACTACTGGGACGCCACAGTGTCCACACCGTGCTGCGGGCTGCAGCTGTAGGTCTGGTCGAGGGGTTGACCTGGCAGGAGATCGTTGAAGGGCTACGGGCTCCAGGTGCGCAACTCCGGTTGGTCTCGGTGCGAGGGCCCAAGGGCTCTCTCATTCTTGACGATACCTACAATTCTAGCCCTCCTTCGGCGCTGGCGGCGTTGAATTTGCTTGAAGATCTGAAAGGACGTAAGATCGTCGTTCTGGGTGACATGCTGGAGTTAGGTGAGTATGAGGAAGAAGGTCACCTTAAGGTGGGGTGCCGCGTTGCTGACGTAGCGGCGCATCTTATCGTCGTTGGTGAGCGAGGTCCCTTGTTTGCCCGGGGGGCACGCCTTTGTGGCTTCCCGGCGGAACGCGCTCACGTGGTCGAGAGCAATACCGATGCGGTGACGTTACTCAGGGAATTGTTGGAGCCTGAAGACGTGATCCTGGTGAAAGGATCGCGGAGTATGGCGATGGAAGAGATCGTCGCTGCGCTAAGTGAGGAGTTGTAGTGAGTTTTGCGCTGATATTGGCGAGCATTTCGTTTCTTATGGTGGTCTTCTGGGGCCGCCCCTTTCTGGCACTGTTGAGACATTGGCAGATCGGCAAACGCATTCGTATTGATGGCCCCGATCGGCACTTTACCAAACTGGGTACTCCCACAATGGGTGGGATCCTGATTACCGTCCCTGTTGTGTTGATCACTGTAGCTTTGAATATCTACAATCTCCTGGGCCAGACCGTCATCGGGCGCTCCATTTTGGTGCCGCTGGGTGTGATGATCGCCTATGCGATACTGGGCGCCCTGGACGATCTGGCTGGAGTGCGGGGAATGCGCCGAGGTGAGGGTTTCACGGCACGTTTCAAAATCCAGATCGAGCTCGTCATGAGCCTGGCGATCGCGCTCTTCCTATACTATGGATTGGATCTGCGGAGTATCGCCCTTCCGGGTGTGCCGGAGAGGATTTCTCTTGGCCCCCTCTATATTCCTATCGCGGCTTTCCTGATCGTGGGATCGAGCAACGCTGCGAATCTGACCGACGGCTTGGATGGGCTCTCGGGCATCATCATGGCGAGCGCCTTTGCGGCTTACGGCGTCATCGCCGATCTGCAGGGACAGATCTATCTGGAGCGCTTTTGCTTTACCGTGGTAGGTGCTTCTTTTGCTTTCCTGTGGTACAACGCTCATCCGGCGGAGATGTTCATGGGGGATACTGGGTCCCTGGCGCTGGGGGCGACTCTGGCTGTTGTGGCGTTGATGACGGGCCAGTGGTTGTTATGGCCCCTTGTCATGCTGGTGCCCGTAGCGGAGACGCTGTCCGTTATCATCCAGGTGGCGTATTTCAAGTACACTAAGCAGAAATTTGGGGAAGGGAGGCGTGTCTTCAAGATGGCTCCCCTTCACCACCATTTCGAGCTTCTGGGTTGGTCAGAGACCCAGGTGGTCCAGCGTTTCTGGCTCGTCGCCATTTTGGCCGCCATGGGGGGCGTGGCGTTGGCGTTGATCTAGCGATATGCAAGCGAGAAGCAAAGTGGAAGAGCAGAGGTTCAAGATGGTTACCTTGGACGAGGAAAAAATTGTGATCCTCGGATTGGCACGGCAGGGGAAGGCGCTGGCGCGCTTCTTTGCTGCACAGGGTGCCGAGGTGACCATCTCGGATTGTCGAAGTGCGGAGGAGCTAGAGGCAGATATGGCGGCGCTCGCCGGGCTTCCGGTACGCTACGAGCTGGGCGGTCATCCGCTGTCGCTTCTGGACGGCTGCGATCTGCTCTGCATCAGCGGCGGTGTTCCGGCGGATCTGCCCCTTGTGGAGGAGGCTCGTCGCCGGGATATTCCAGTGAGCAATGACGCGCAGGAGTTCCTGCGGCGCTCGCCGGCCCTCGTCGTGGGGATCACCGGTTCGGCGGGTAAGACGACCACGACGTCGCTCGTGGGGGAGATGGTGCGCGCTGCGGGCTTTCGGACCTGGGTAGGGGGTAATATTGGGAACCCTCTCATCGATGATTTGGATGTTATGCGACCGGAGGATCGTGTGGTGATGGAGCTTTCTAGCTTTCAGCTGGAGCTGATGGACGTAAGTCCTCAGATTGCAGGCGTGCTGAACATCACTCCCAATCATCTGGATCGTCACAGGACGATGGACGCCTACATTGAGGCGAAGGCGAACATTGTCACGCATCAGGACGTTGGAGATGTAGCGGTGCTGGGTTACGATAACCCCAACGCGCATGCGTTAGCAGATCGAACTCTGGCACAGGTGCGCTATTTCAGCGGAAGTGCGCCGGTGGCCGAGGGTGCTTTCCTTCAGGATGATGGGCTCGTGCTTCGCCGTGATGGAGTGGAGCGGGAGATCTGCCAGCGGGATGATGTGCAGCTGCGGGGCTTCCACAATCTGCTGAACGTACTGGCCGCTATCGTTCTGGCGGACGCAGTACAGGTGCCTGTGGAGGCCATGCAACAGGCCATCGTTGATTTCACCGGGGTAGAGCATCGATTGGAAGTGGTGGGGCGCTACCGGGATGTGGTCTGGGTCAATGACTCCATAGCCACCGCACCTGAGCGGGTACTGGCGGCCCTCGAAGCCTTCGACGAGCCCCTGGTTCTGCTTGCAGGAGGTCGTGACAAGGATCTGCCGTGGGAGGATTTTGCTCAGCGGGTCGTGGGGCGGGTGCGAGTTCTCATCCTCTTTGGGGAGGCACGGGGGCTCATCGCCGGTGAGGTGCAGAGAGCGCGGCGGCAGGGGGAAGGCGATAGAATCCTGGAGGCGATTATCGACGTTGAGACGCTGGAGGAGGCGGTTGCGGAGGCTGCACGGCGCTCCCGGCCCGGTGATGTGGTATTGCTCTCACCCGGTGGCACAAGCTTCGATGCCTTCAAGGACTTTGCGGCACGGGGTGAGTACTTTCGTCAATTGGTAGAGGCGCTGGAGGAATAGGCAATGGCAGACAAGAAACCCAGACAGCAGAAGCGATCTTCTATGGATTCACTGTTGCTTGTCACGTTGCTGGCGTTGCTGGCCTTTGGTTTGATTATGTTG
The DNA here is from genome assembly GCA_049975685.1 of Anaerolineae bacterium. GTDB lineage: Bacteria > Chloroflexota > Anaerolineae > B4-G1 > SLSP01 > DAOTVC01. The sequence continues at coordinate 3,206 of JBNGDR010000093.1, read as the reverse complement.
TACAGCGCGACCTTCTATGTAGGGATGGACTTCTGGCAGCATCAGCTCATCTGGGTGGTAGTGGGTGGCGTGGCTATGGTGGTGACGATTGTGGTCCCGTACACCTTGTGGAAGCGCTTTGCTTCCCCGGTGATGGGCATTACGCTGTTGCTGCTGCTGCTCGTCCTATTCCTGGGCGATCCCAAACTGGGCGCGTACCGGAGCCTGGAGATTTTCGGAGTCTCTGTCCAGCCGGGAGTGTTGGCACGCCTTACGGCGGTGATCTACATGTCCGCGTGGTTGGCATCGAAGGGGGAACAACTACACCAGGTGCGTTATGGACTCGTGCCCTTCGCCGTCATCATGGGTATCGTGGCGGGTCTCGTGGCTCTACAACCCGATCTGAGCATCGCGCTGCTCCTGGTAGTGACAGGTATGGCGATGTTCTTCTTCGCCGGGGGCGATCCCATCCAGATCTTCTCCTTCATACTGCTTGGGGGGATGACATTTGGTCTCCTGGCCTGGCAGTTACCTCACGCCCGGCAACGCTTGTTGGACTACGTTGCATCGCTCAAGGATCCTACGGTCATGCCGTACCATGTGCGGCAGGCTACGACGGCCATTGGATCCGGAGGGATTTTTGGCAGGGGTGTCGGCAATGGATGGTTGAAGGCAGGGTACTTACCATTGAGCCATACAGATAGCATATTTGCCGTCATCGGTGAAGAGGTAGGGCTTCTAGGGACGCTCCTGGTTCTGGCTCTCTTCGTATTGCTGGCCTATCGTGGGTATACCATCTCACTGGAGGCGGGGGACCCCTTTGGCTCCTTGTTAGCCTTTGGCTTGACGACCATGATCATTGCCCAGGCGTTACTGAACGTAACGGTGATGGTGGGCCTGGTGCCTTTCAGTGGTACAGCTCTACCGTTTTTTAGCTATGGCGGCTCGGAGATGGTGGTGACGTTGGCTGCCAGTGGATTGTTATTGAACGTCTCACGTGGAAAACCCCGAGGGGATGCAAATGCGACTCTGGATCGTTGGTGGCGGGACTGGTGGACACGTCTATCCCGCGCTCGCCGTCGCCGAAGCGTTGCAGGCCGTTGAGCCTGATGCCCACCTGCTTTGGGTAGGGGGGCAAGGCGGGATGGAGGCGGATCTGGTGATCCGAGAGGGTCTGGATTTCCGCTCCATTCCGGCCGGAGGCGTGCATGGTGTGGGTCCTGTGAGGATGGCACGTAACACTTTCCGTCTTTTGCAGGGGGGATGGTTCGCTCTGCGTTTGTTGCGCGAGGATAGGCCCCAGGTGATGTTCACAACCGGCGGCTATCTTAGTGTACCAACTGCCCTGGCGGCACGATTGCGGCGTGTCCCTGTCGCGCTCTACCTGCCCGACGTGGAACCTGGACTCTCTGTCAAATTCGTAGCGAGTTTTGCCCAGGCCATCGGCGTGACAGTGGAGGACTCTCGTGCCTTCCTGCCGGAGCGTAAAGTTACCATAGCCGGGTATCCCCTGGGCGGGCGGGTGACGCGCTGGGAACGGGATACTGGACGACAATCGCTGGGGCTTGCGGGCGACGAGCCTGTGCTCCTGGTCTTTGGGGGCAGTCGAGGTGCCCGTTCCATCAACCGGGCGGTGATCGCCAACCTGGAGGCGTTATTGGCACTGGCTCAGATCGTCCACGTTACAGGCCATCTCGATTGGGAGGAGGTGGCGGAGGCGCGGGAAAGACTGCGACCTGAACAGCAGGATCGTTATCATGCCTACGCCTACCTTCACGACGATATGGGGGCGGCGTTGGCCGCGGCGGATTTGGTGGTCTCAAGAGCCGGAGCCTCGATACTGGGAGAATTCCCTTATTTTGGGCTACCAGCAGTGTTGGTACCTTATCCTTACGCCTGGCGTTATCAGAAAGTTAACGCGGCCTGGCTGGCGGATAGAGGGGCGGCGACGGTGGTGGAGGACGTTATACTCGGGGAGCAATTGGTGCCAACGGTGGCGGCATTGCTGGATGATGAATCACGGCTGGTAGCGATGCGTCAGAGTGCCCGAAGTCTGGCCCGGCCCAATGCCGCAGGTAAACTTGCAGAAATGATACTCTCCCTGGGAGAGGGGGCTTGAGATGATACCATTGGAGACGGTTTTCGTAGGTCTGGTGATTCTGTTCGGGATCATCGGCGCGCTGCGAGGTTGGGCCAAGGAACTGTTGGTCTCCTTCAGCGTTATTTTGGCTCGTTTCATTGAATACGTCTTTCTTGTGGAAGTACCCAAGCTGGTTGAGGTTCCTTTCCAGGCCATGGCTACAGATCCTGCAAGAGCCAAAAGCTGGTTCTATATCCGGATGATCGTTTTCACAGTCATCGTGGCTTTTGGGTACGCTACTGCGGTTATCTCACGGGCGTTGGGCGAGCGGGCGCGCAAGGAGAAATTTCAGGATACGTTGCTGGGTTTCTTTCTGGGAGCCATCAATGGGTATCTTGTTATTGGTATGGTCTGGGGCTTCCTTGAGAGATTGAACTACAACATCTGGGGGATAACGGCACCGGCGAAACCCAACGTGATTAATTTCATTGAGTTCTTGCCTTTGAGCTGGCTGGAGGGACCGATGCTCTTCGTAGCTGTCGCCGTCTCTTTCGCTTTTGTGCTTATTGTCTTTGTCTAAGTAAGGTATCAAAAACCAGGGGACATAGGTGGATCCTGAGTCCAACGAATGGGGAAACATGAAACTTGATCTGCAATCCTTGAAACGGATACACATCGTCGGCATTGGCGGCGCGGGGATGTCGGCCATCGCTCGTGTGCTGAAGGGACGAGGTATGGAGGTCCGTGGCTCCGATCAAAAAGAAGGACGTCTGGTTGCCGCGCTGCGCGACGAGGGAATCCCTGTGATGGTCGGACATACGGAGGAGAATGTCACAGGCGCCGACCTGGTGCTCGCTTCGTCTGCCGTTCCCGATGATAATGTGGAACTGGTGGCGGCAAGGAAGCAGGGTATTCCTGTGATGCGTCGACCCGAATTTCTGTCACCGCTCACCGAGGGATATGAGGTTATCGCGGTGGCTGGGGCTCACGGTAAGACCACCGTCACCGGCATGCTTGTTACCATTCTGCTGGAGGCAGGGCTTGATCCCACCTATATCGTGGGTGGTGTGGTAGAGAATCTGGGGACTAACGGTCAAGCTGGTTGTAGTCGTCTCTTTGTCATCGAGGCCGACGAGTACCGTAACAC
>JBNGDR010000092.1:0-7618 GCA_049975685.1 Anaerolineae bacterium | reverse complement strand
CCACCGCCAATCTCCAGCAGCGTGAAGGTCAGGTTCAGGAAGAAGGCGAGCTTGATATCTCCGCTGGTGTCGTGTTCGTGATTGTGCGTCATGTCGATACCCTAACTCACAATCTCGGATTGAGTGCGGACCGCGCGCAGATCTCGCAATGCGAAGGGTAAGTAAAGGAGCAGGCAAAGCGCCGCGCCGATGAGCTCCAGCACCGGGATATACCAGGGCCAGGCCGGTAATACATCCATCAGGCTGGCAGTCTCCGGCTTGTGGGCGATGAAGAGGTAGTTGCTGCCTAGTACCACGTTGACCAGGCCGACGAAGATCATATAGAGATTGGTGCCGATGAGCACGCGCCGCAGTGAGGCCCACGTTGGCCGGAAGCCCTCCACAGCGGTCATATAGATCGCAGCCGTGACGATGCTGCCGTGAGAGATCATCACCTGGAAGGCGCGGAAATGGGGGAAGCCGTACTGTCCGGCATCGGGGGTCAGCAGCGCCTGCGTCGCGCCGGCGATACCCAGAAAGTAGGCGAACTCGTAGATGCGCTTATCCTTGCGGATGAGCATTACGGCGCCGAGGAAGATGAGGACGCTGCACAGATGCAGCGGGAGCATGGTCTGCAAGCTCCATTGGCCCGTACCTGCTCTCCAGGCGTGCAAGATCGCTTCGTCAATGAGCAACACGGCGGCAAGACCGTAGCGCCATCTGAGGCGTGCGCGTGGCCCCAGTCGCTCGCCCCGTATGAGCAACCAGAGGTTGAGCAAGACGATCAATGCCAATGCAACAAGATGTGATGGACCGAAGAGCTGGAAGGGCGTGCCCTGGTAGTTTTCTCCTGCGAAAAAGTTTCCCATTTCATGGACCTCTTGATTCGGGTGAAGGACTACTCGGGCAGGTCGGGGCAGAAGTCCACAAGGGGAGCTTCGGTTGCCGAGGTGGTGATGACGCCCAGTCGTCCACGAAGATCGTCCCGGTTGAAGGTTGTACCTGAGATCTCCTCCACCAGGCTGGCAAGCTCTTCCAGAGGGAAGGAGAGGGCCACGTTCTCACGGGTGTCGTCGAGCGTGGCCTGGGCGATCTCGGGCACCCGGTCGCCGGCGGCCCAGTCACCCTGGGCCGGATCCCAGATGAAGAGGTAGGGGTCGAGCTCCCCATCGGGATAGAGGAAGACGCCAGCACCTACCTCGGTGCCCAGCTCCGGGTTGATGTAACCGGCCCCGGTGGGGCGACCGGTGTTAGGATCGCCGTCAACGTCCAGAGCGACGAGATAGTGGTAGGTGAGAACGCGCGCTTCGGGCACCGGCTCCTGAAGTGTGAGCCAGAGGACGAGCTGTTCGCCTTCACCGGTCTGAGGAACAGCCAGAGGAAGGGGGAGATCGCGCTGTACCAGCGTTGTCGAAGCGACGTTGCAGCTGGAAATATCCATGCCGGCCGGGGGAGCGGCGATGGGATTCCCCCCGGCAAGGGGGGTGACATCACCGGACTCGTCGGTGGGGATGGCGGGCGTGAGTACCTCGGGAGGCGCGACGGTGAGGGTGGCCGGTGGGGGCGGGGGCTCCGTGGAGGTGGGGAGGAGGACGGGGGTCTCGGTGGAAAGAGGTACATCCGGTGTGGGGAGCGGCGGTGCCTCTACTTCGGTGACCATCTCTGTCAGCTCCTCGGTCTCCGCTATCACGGGCACGGTCGGAGCGTCGCGCGGCTCACGGTTACTGACCAGCGTGAAGGCAACACCGGCCGCAACGAGGATGATACCCACCACGCCACCAAGGACGAGCAACAATAGGGGGGGGCGTCGTCCGGTCTCGACCTCCTCGTCCAATCCGTAGGCGTAGCGTTCCATGCGGGCAGTGCTCTGTTCACCGGTCCTCGCCTGTACAAAATCGGCCCAATACAGCAACACTTCGTTGAGTGCATCCCGCTGTTCTGGGTCCGAGATGACGCGGCCCGCTTTCTGGATATCGTTCATCAGGTCCTGGACTACCTCCAGTTTGATGCCGCCGGGCTGTCGCTCGCGCTGAGCTTGCAAGGCCTGATGTCTCGTCAGCAGTGCTTGATACTCGTCCATAGTCCCTCCCTTTCTCAGATGACCATCTGATATCTGGTCGTGGGGGTCAGTTTAACATCGTTCACGTCAGCTGCCTCAGAATGGTTTCCAGCCGGAGCGGCTCGGCCGCCAGATAGCGCGCCAGGTACCGTGAGGCGTTGAGTAGATAACTCTCCCGTGTAGCGGAGCCAGGTTCACCGCGAAGATTGGCAGAGCGCATCAGCGCTCGGGCGATGAGGGCGTCAGTGGGGATGTCACGATTCTCAAGCAGGGGAAGGATCCAATCGGGGTGGTCGGTGATGGCCGTAACCTCCTCAACGCTGCAGACGGTAATCTGGCGCAGCACCATGGGCGGTTGGGGCGGCAGTCCATAGGCATAGGTGCCTGCCTGGTCGCAATAACCCACCGCCGCTACTCCGATCTCCACGGGGATGGCTCGCTCCTGCTGGTCGGCGATGACCTCCCTATGGTTGGGGTTGTCCTCGCTCAAGGTGACGGCCAGATGACGGAGGAAAGGATCATCCTGGAGACGGATGTCGTACACCAGCCCGAGGAGCTGGCCCTGGCCCTGTTGAATGGGGGCGCGCACGAAGGTTCCAAAGGTGGGAACCTGCGGTTCGGGGATGCGGGAGGCGACGACGAACCCACGGATGTCGGCCCGGAGTACGTTCCCGATGGCGATAGGTGTAGCTGCATTATTCACGATTCCCTCCGTGTGGGCAAGCTTGACCATACTGAAAAATCGGATTTCTGGTGTGATTGCCTGCTATGTCTGGTGATGGGATCAAGCCAAGTGCTATATTCAGCAGGTTCCTTCGGCTTCGTCCAGGACAAGGATTCGGAGAAATCCGATTTTTGTCTCCTTTTTTCAGGAGAGTCGAGTTTGTGATCTTTCCCAGTCTGTACATGGCTATCGCCGTCCCAGGTAAGATTTCTGCCGGGCTTTAACCGATGAACGTGTGACAATGCCTGCCTCCAGAAGGCGCCGTCGTAAGATGCCTTCGAGGATGGCCTTGTCCTGGTTGGTAACGATAGCCAGCTCGTGGGCGCGGGCAAGGACGTAGGGGTGCCCGCCCAGGATACGGCTTTGATGGAAGAGGACCGCGTGCATGATCTTCGCCCAGCGCTCCCGGTGCACGGCCCAGATCGGGCATTCGATCCGGGCGATGACGGGATCCCCTACCGCCCCCACGTTCACGTAGCAGAACCAGATGGTATGCCCCATCCGACCGTGGCGCTGGTTCATGGAGGTTGGTCGCTTCAGCCAAACGGTGCGCTCGCCTGGTGCCAGAAAATGTTCCATCAGTTCCTGATCGGTGAGGAGCAGGTGGTTGGACACCTTGGACGTCTCTGCATTCTCGGTCAGGTGGCTGCCGATGAGACGGAGCAGGTTGGTCAATGGCTGTCCGCCGGGCCGCTCCACGAAACCTATGGGCATTCCGCCGTGCTCCTGGAGGCGGGTAAAGGCCGCCAGGTAACTGGGTAGGGCCACTTCCTCCTCGGGACTACGCCCACTGTAGGGCCAGAGCAAAGGCCCGTCGGTGAAGGCCAGGATGGGCGCGCTCGCCCCTTCGGCCTGCGCCTCCTCAACGAGTATCGCCAGGTAAGATATCTCGGCGACGGTGCGGCGGATCCCCACCTGCCGGGTGATGATCTGGCCTTCGGCGTCGTAGAGCTCTTCATCATTGTAGTGCAAGCTCGCTTCACCACATGGGGTAGGCGCCTCGCCGTCGTAACGGAAGATGAGCCCTCCCTGCTGCAAGAGGTAGTAGAGCACAGGGGCGTGACGGTCTGGCATGATCTGTGAGCCGTCCACACCGATCACCGTCGTTCCCCGGGGGGGCGATGTGTCCTCGTGTATACGTTTGTCCAGGGGTTCGTCTCCGACAGGTAGGGCGTATTGGACTTCCGCTTCACCCTCTTCGTCAACCCAGGCGCGGATTTGATGGGAATCTGGGGCGTCGTCCAGCCACTTCAGAGCCTGCGCCGTCTCTCTGGCGCGCTGTTGCTCTTTCTCAATGGCCCGGTGGCCCAGTTTCTCGATCTTCGCTTTCAGCTGTTCCAAACGTAGCATCGTCTCTTGCCTTTCCGCCCCTCATTATAATCGAGGAAGAAGGCTGAACAAATGCGGGCGTTTCGTCTCGGTTAGCACGGAGTTGGGGCGCACCCCATCCCTTTCTCAAAAGCTTCTGGCGATTTCCCAAAAAATCACCCGTATTTGGGATTTCTAGTATTGATTTATTTGGGAAAATCGTATATAATGTGGTAAGTTGTGGGGAGAAGTGGGGAGAAGTGGGGGATTTACCTCGTTTTCTGGTATGCTTGTGGGGGAAACCTAACAATGTTTCTAGGACAGTACACCTATAGCCTCGACGACAAGGGACGTATCACCATTCCTTCTCGGTTTCGCGATGAGCTCCTGGGTGGCTTGATCATCACCCGGGGCCTCGATCCCTGCCTGGCATTATACCCCACGGATATCTGGAAGGAAATCGCCCAGAAGGTAAATGCCCTTCCTTTAACTTCACCCCAGGGCCGCGCTTTGCGGCGCCTCCTATATGCTGACGCCGTCGACGTAGTGCCCGATCGTCAAGGGCGTGTTCTGGTTCCCGAACGTCTCCTCGTATATGCCGGGTTGGAATCCGTCGGTGAGGCTGTCGTCGTGGGTCTGGAGCGCTACATGGAACTCTGGGCTCCCCAGCGATGGGAAGAAGAGATGGCACGTCAGACTCAAATGATGGAGGACAATCCGGCGCTATGGGAGAATCTGCAGATCTAGCTGATCATCCCGTCACGGAGCACATCCCGGTGCTCCTGGATGAGGTGTTGACCGGACTTGAGGTACACGCCGGCGGCCTTTACGTCGATGGGACGGTGGGTGGTGGCGGACATGCCGTCGCCATTCTGGGAGCCTCGGCTCCCACAGGGCGCCTGCTTGCCCTGGACCGTGATCCGACGGCTGTGGTTCGGGCCGAATCCCGAGTAGCATCCTTTGGTCAGCGGGCAATAGTTGTGCACGCTTCTTACGAGCGGCTGGAGGCGCTGGCCTACGAGTTGGGCTTCGTGCCTGCTGACGGCGTGCTTTTGGATCTGGGCTTCTCCTCATTTCAGGTGGACGATCCGCAGCGCGGGTTCGCTTTCCGCTTTGAGGGGCCACTGGACATGCGCTACAATCCGGCGGGAGATGAACCCACCGCTGCTCAGCTGGTGAACGAGCTGCCGGAATCGGAGCTGGCGGAGATCATCTGGCGGTATGGAGAGGAGCAGCGCAGCCGTCGCATTGCCAGGGCCATTGTGGAGGCGCGGCCTTTGTATACGACGCGAGATCTGGCGGAGGTCATTGAGGTCGAGGTGGGGCGTCGTCGAGATGAGGCTATTCATCCGGCAACGCGCACATTTCAGGCGTTGCGCATCGCCGTGAACCGAGAGCTCGAGGTACTGGAGGCTACGCTTCCTCAGGCAGTGTCCATTCTTCGGCCGGGAGGGCGGCTGTCGGTTATTGCTTTTCATTCCTTGGAGGACCGTATCGTCAAACACTATTTCAAAGAGGCGTCGCAAGGATGCATCTGTCCGCCCGAGTCGCCTATATGCACGTGCGATCACGAGCCGACTGTGCGCCTGGTGACGCGCAAACCGATAACACCCACCGAGGCCGAGATCGCGGCCAATCCGAGGAGTCGCAGCGCTAAACTGCGCATAGCGGAGAGAATCTAGAGCTGGTTACCTTGGGAGTTAATCCCCACCAGCCATTTTGGGAGTGAGACGGTAATGAGTGTTCTGTGGCAGAAACGCACACACGGTGTACAACGGCGCAAAGATACGCAGAATCAGACGTTGGCCTGGGCCGCCCTCGCCGTCATCGTGGTGGTAACGTTGTTGGCTGCGGCTTATCTGAGCCTGGCGGCCGCCAACGTGCGCCTCGGCGCCCGCGTGTGGCAGATGGAAGAGGATCTCATCACGCAACAGCGAACGAATCAGAAACTGATGGTGGAGATATCACATTGGAGCTCCATATCGGTGTTGCAGCGACGAGCTATTGAGCTAGGTTATCTCCCGGCCGAGAGTATCTACTTCCTGGAGACGGAGGCTCCCTGATATGTTGCGCGGTCCTGAAGCCCGCTTGCGATTGATTTCGCTGATGTTGGTAACTGTACTGTTGCCCATCGTCGGCAAGCTGCTCCAGCTACAGGTACTGGAGCATTCGCTGCACGCTCAGGAGGCCAAGGAGCTGGTAGAGCGTGAGTACCGTCTTCCCGATCCTCCCTGGGGCTGCATCCAAGATCGCCATGGGGATCTGCTGGTGGGGAACCAGCCCCTCTATGATGTGGGTGCGGAGATCCAGGCACTGATTGATCCGGCCGATGTGGTGGAGGCCGCTGCGAAGTTAGCACCTCTGCTGGGGCGACCCGTCGCGGAGGTGCTGGATGATCTGACTCCTAACGAGGCAGAGCGAGATAACGCGATCATCTGGCGCATTCTCGCCAAGAATGTCCCGACGGAGACGGCTGAAGAGCTGAAAGCGCTCATCGAGGAGGAGGGATATCTCTGGATCACTCTGTTGCCTACCTGGTCACGTTATTACGCTGAAGGAGATCTGGCGGCCCACACACTGGGCTTTGTCAATGCCAGGGGTTTGGGCTTTGGGATTGAGGCCTACTGGAGCCGGTTTCTCAGGGGAGGGCAGGTTGTCGGGGAAGGCCCAACCACGGGCTTTTCGGAACCCACCGTCGAGGAGCTGGCGACGGGGCAGACCATGCCCTACGCGGGTACAGATCTGCGGTTGACCCTCGACCGGACCATTCAGGCGTACGTTGAGGGGGAACTGGACAAGGCTCTAGAGGAGTATAGCGCGGAGAGTGGAGCCATCCTGGTGTTGAATCCTCGCACAGGCGAAATTCTGGCATTGGCTACACGCCCATCTTACAATCCCGCCCGATACGCTGAGCACTACGAGGCCGGGGAACAGGCAATCTTTCAAAATCCGGTCATTAGCGTGCCTTACGAGCCCGGTTCTGTCTTCAAGGTGGTAACGATAGCGTCTGTACTGGATTCGGGCAGAGTAGATCTGAACTGGACCTATGATGATACCGGCTCGCTGGAATATGGTGGTATCGTGGTCTATAACTCGGATCGCGAAGCGCACGGGCGACAGGGTGTGCAAGGTATCCTCGCGCGTTCATCCAATGTCGGGGCGGCGACACTTACGACTCAAATTCTGGGGGCCGAGACCTTTTACAATTACGTACAGGCCTTTGGTTTCGGACAGAAAACCGGCGTGGAGCTATCTGGCGAGAACGCCGGCACCGTTCATATGTCACGGGATTGGGACTGGGAGGACAGTAATCTGGCTACCAATGCCTTCGGACAGGGTATCGCTGTGACCCCCATGCAGATGGCCGCGGCGGTTTCCGCCATCGCTAACGACGGGGTGTTGATGCAGCCCTACATTGTGGCAGAGCGCCATTATCCTGACGGGCGGAGTGTGTTGGTACCGCCACGTGAAGTGATGCGGCCCATATCAGCGGAGACGGCTCAGACGGTCTCTGAGCTCATGGCCCGGGCGTTGGAGGAGCGGATGCC
>JBNGDR010000091.1:0-7667 GCA_049975685.1 Anaerolineae bacterium | reverse complement strand
GCAATGCCTGTGGTATGCTCCTGATGATCCTTCAGAGGACTCAGGTGGAAACGCAAATTCACCGGCCCGCGCTCGGGCAGGACCGATTCCATCTCGTAGCCAAAAACCCCTCGATCCCGCTGCTTAACGGTAGAAACGAGAGGTGCAAGCTCTCGACTGAGTTGAGGCAGCGCCATCGTGTAGGGTCGTCCCATCGTATCCTCCGCCCGCACCCCGAGAATACGTTCGGCGGCCCGGTTGAGAATCGTGACGAGGTCTGAGATGTCGGTGGTGATGACACCACTGGCGATACTGGCAAAGATGTTGTCCATGTACTTCTTCATCTCGGCGATGGCATCACGCTGATCCTTGACGTCGGCAAACAGACGCGCATTCTCGATAGCGATGGCCGTCTGACCTGCCAGGGCCGAGAGAAGTTTCTGATCACTGGCCGTAAAAACATCCGATCCGGCCAGTCGCCCCAACATCACCAGACCGAGCACCTGTTCCCGCGTCTTGAGCGGGGCGCAGACCACGGCTGTGACCTCAGGTCGTGGGTGAGATAGTTGCTCTCGCGTCAGAATACAGGGCAGACCATCCTCAGAGGTATCGGCGATCTCCGTGGCATTCTCCACCTGCAACGCCAGCAAGAGATCCGACGCGCCCACACTGGCCCGCATACGAAGCTCGCCCTCCTCTTTGAGGAAGACCGCGCCCGCGTCGGCGTTGATGACCCGTCCCGCCTCGGCCAGAATCAGATGGGGGATGGCGTCCGGGTCCAGGGTAGCGCCGATGGTCTCCCCGATACTGTAGAGCAGATTGATCTCCCGGTAGCGCTCCAGCGTCTCCCGGGCCAGGGAGCGGCTCTCGTGGCGGCTGGCAAGCAGCAGATTCAGACTTCGATGGGCCAGCCGTACCGCGGATTCGACCACGGGTTGCTCCAATTCCGAACCGCGCGCCACCAGATCGCCGACGACGCTCCCCGCCACCATCAGAGGCAGAGAGAGCTCAATCGTATCACGCTCCGGAACCTCTCCCACGGTGACGAACGTACGACCGTTGAAATCCACCAGGGCTACCGCCAGCGGCTCAAGGTGCGCGAGGCATTCAGTTACATCCCGGCGATTCAAAAGTCGACGTAGGGACGGCTGCAATGAAGTCATCAGCTATCTACTCCTCCCATCCTTCTGGGAACCCCATCGGATTCTACTTCTAGAAGACCCGAGATAGTGCCGACAAGCAGTGAGAGATCGACAGGCTTGTAAAGATAAGCTGCCGCCCCCAGAGCCAGACCTCGCTTCCGTTCCTCGGTCACCGACAAGATGACGACAGGAATGGAGGCCGTTTTGGGATCCGATTTAAGGATCTGCAAGACATCCAACCCGGAAATATCGGGCATCCGTAGATCCAACACGATCAGATCTGGGCGGAGCCGCCGGGTCTCAGTGATGGCCAGGGCACCGTTCACCGCCGTCTGGACGCGAAAACCCCAGTCGGTCAACTCCTGTTTCAGAAGATCGCGTATGGCGGGTTCATCATCAACCACGAGGATCAAGGGCGGTCGATCCCGATCATCCACAGGTGGAGGGGGCGTGATACCGCTGTGAACCTCCTCCACGTCCAGTGTAGCACCTGTTCCCGCGCGGGGCAGAGCGAAGGAGAAGGTAGACCCCTCACCTGGCACCGATTCTACCCAGATCGCGCCCTCGTAATGCAATACGATCTTGCGGGAAATGGCCAGGCCCAGTCCTGTGCCACGGGGCTTGTCTCGCAGGGTATCTCTGACCTGACGGAAACGCTCAAAAAGCCCCGGTAACGACGCCGGAGCGATCCCGGGACCGGTGTCAGAGACAGAGACGAGAACAGCTCCCTCCGCGGGTGCCTTCCAGTCTCGGACATCGGCGCCACTCTCTATCTTTCGAGCCGCAATGATCACCTCGCCCTCCTCGGTGAATTTGACAGCGTTGGAGATGAGGTTATTGATGATCTGTGCCACGCGCTCGGGGTCGGCCTCCAGAGGCGGCAGATCGCCCTCCAGATCCAGGCGATAGACCAGCCCCTTCGCCTCAGCAGCAGCGCGCTGCCCCTCCACCACCCGTTGCAGCAAAGCGGTCAGATCGAAAGGCCGATCCTGCCACGCGATCTTGCCAGCGTCCAGAGCAGCGATGTCCAGCACATCATTGATGAGAGCGGTCAGCCGTTCCCCTTCCTCTAACATGATGGCAAGGTTCTGTTCAATGCGTTCAACCGCGCGCTGGGCTCTCTTCGATTCAGGGAGCAGCGGCACCAGAGCGCGGGAAAAGGTCCGGCGTGTAAGGCGTGCAAATCCCAGGATAGACGTAAGAGGCGTGCGCAGCTCGTGGGAGACAGCCGATATAAACTCCGATTTAACGTGATCGAGCGCTCTGTCGTCCCTGGTATCCCGCAGCGTGAGGATCGCTCCCTCATTATCACCCAGAGCGACCGCGGAGAAAGTAAAGACCTGTCCTCCCACCTCTATTTCGGTACTCTCTCGCCCACCCGACGCCGAGAGCACGCCGTTGATAATATCCTGTATCGGTGGCAAAGGTAGGGCCCTGGTCACGTTTTCGCCCAGAAGATCGGCGCTGGTACGTCCCACCAGCGCCGCAAAGGCGGGATTCACCAATCGAATCACGCCCGTGCTGCTGATGACTATCACGCCTTCGCCAACTTCGCCCAGGACGGTCTCCAACGAGGGAATCGGCGATGCCGTCCTCACAAGGGGGGCCAACCAACGTCTTGAAAGCAGGTGGAGTACCACCGACAGCCCACCGACAACGACGATGACAAGAAAGAGCCCTCTACCCGTCCCGGCAGAGGGCCCCCACCCCACAAGCGAGAACAATCCAGCTATCACAAAGACAGCCGCACCGGGCAAGTAAAACAAATGCACCGGAAGAAGACGGGCAGTGGTTCGAGCCGCTCTCAATAGAGAGGCGGCGGACTCAACCTGCTCGGTCTCTGAAACTTCAGCGAGACGGAGCAGCGGCTCCCAGGCCAGGGTGACATAGAACGCCAGGAGTAACCCGGAGAGGCTACCCACGAGCAGATAGAAAACCCGCAACTCGCGAGCCGTATTCGGAGGCAAACTCAAGAGAGGAGGCGCAATCAACACCAGGAGGAGAATACCTACTGCTGCCATACTTGCTATCAACAGCAGGATGTCGCGTCGAGTTTTGGCAATATCAGAACCCATAAACTCTCCAGATGCAAATATGAAGGATCTACGTGTGACGCCAAACACCCGGGTCCCAGCCCGGATAGGTATCAGTAAAGAAGATCTACCTCTAGAATCGCAGCGGCCCGCTCAAGGATATAATCGGGGTCAAAGGGCTTGGTAACGTATTCGTCGGCACCCGCCGCTGCTCCTTCTTCCTTATCCACCGCCTGTCCCTTGGCGGTGAGCAAGATAACGTAGACCTCCGGATGCGTGGCCTTGATCTGCCGGCAGACCTCGTAACCGCTCAACTCAGGCATCATCACGTCGAGGAAAACAAGGTGGGGATGCTCTTCAAGTGCGACCTCCAGAGCCTCTCTCCCATCGGCTGCCTCAAGCAGCTCCACACCCTGATCCTCCAATTCCTCCAGTGTCTGCGATAACAGAACACGAATGAAGGCCTCATCATCTACTACGAGAACCCGTTTGTTTGGTTGCACGCAAACCTCCTTTATCCCCCATCCAGAAAGTATGAACAGGGATTGAACGGTGATGGCTTCGACATTGTGAGCACGCTTCTGCCCTTTTCAGGCCGGTCTGCTAAGGTTGCCTGACTACAATCTGTAAGGGATTATCAGAAATGTATCACGCTCTGGATAACTGTCAATCAAGACAGGGTAAACTTTAGCCGGGTTGCTCCTGGGGAACTCCATGTTACACTCTCAGCGAGAGATATCAGAACACGAAAGGAGCTTAAGGATGAAAACAGAATTCCACAAAGCAGATCCTGCCCAACTTCAGGAAAATGCCATCCACCTCATCGGTCAGGATTGGATGCTCGTCACCGCCGGGACGCTTGCCGACTTCAATACCATGACCGCCAGTTGGGGCGGCCTGGGTGAGCTATGGAGCCGGCAGGTCGCTTTCATTTTCGTCCGCCCCCAGCGCTACACGTACCAATTTCTGGAACGCTCCAAGCACTTCACCCTCTCCTTCTTCACAGAAACGTACCGTGAGGCCTTGAACTTCTGCGGTATCCACTCTGGGCGGAACGTGGATAAGATGGAGGCTACCGATCTGACGCCTGTCGAGACGGACATGGGCGCCGTGACTTTCAAAGAAGCGCGGCTTGTCTTCGTCTGCCGCAAAGTCTACGCCCAGGATCTGAGAGGTGACCACTTCACTGTACCGGACATAGACGCGGAGATCTATCCGCGAAAGGATTACCATCGATGGTACGTGGGAGAGATCGTAAGGTGCCTCACCCGTGAAGTAGGGTGAGGGATAAGATATCACGGGGGCACAGACAACACAGGCAGGTATGAGCGAAACCGTCCAGTGTACATAGCCTCGGCAAGGAGACATCGAGACGTAATGAAAGATAAGATACTGGTCGTCGAAGACGAACTCGCCCTCCGCGAGACTCTGGAGTATAACCTGGTCCGCCAGGGCTATGAGGTCTGCGCTGCGGCTGATGGACTCACGGCCCTCGATCTGGCCCGGCAGGAGCAGCCCGATCTCATCCTGCTGGACGTGATGTTGCCCGGCATGGACGGCTTTGAGGTCTGCCGCGTGCTACGCCAGGAGATGAACGTCCCCATCCTTATGTTAACGGCCAAGGCTGACGAGATCGACAAGGTGGTAGGATTGGAGGTAGGTGCCGACGATTACCTGACCAAACCGTTTAGCATGCGCGAGCTCATGGCGCGCATCAAGGCCCTGCTGCGGCGCGTGCGCATGCTTCGCGAGACCCTCGCCGAAGAACAACAGGAACCGGAGACCGACCAGCTGCAATTCGATAACCTCGTCATCGACCTCACACGACGAGAGGTACGCTGCCAGGGCGATCTCGTCCACCTGAAGCCCAAAGAATACGATCTCCTGCTCTTTCTGGCCCAGAATCAGGGACGTGTATTATCACGGGATCAGATTTTGCAGGATGTCTGGGGCTGGGAGTACAGCGGTGGAACCCGCACCGTTGACGTGCACGTCCGCTGGCTGCGTGAGAAGATCGAATCTGATCCCAGTAACCCCTTCCGCATTATCACCGTGCGCGGCGTAGGCTACCGTTTCGAGGGATAACCATGCCATACAGCAGCACTCGCTGGCGTATTGCCGTCCCCTACGTCCTGCTCATCCTCGCAGCGATGACAGGTCTGGCCTTCTATCTCTCAAATCTCACACGCGACACCTACCTTGAGAACCTGGAGACCCAGCTGACAGGCGATGTGCGCCTCATCGGCGATGTCGTAGCCTCTCGCCTGGCCGACTACGACGCACGGGATGAGCTAGATATCCTGACGCGTCGCTACGCTGAACTTCTCAACGTCCGCGTTACCTTTATCGCGCCCAATGGCGTGGTCGTGGGTGAGTCAGATTATGAGCGCCAGGAGATGGACAACCACCTCTACCGCCCCGAGATCCAGGAAGCGCTGCGGCAGGGAACCGGGTACAGCACCCGCTTCAGCAAGACCGCCCAGCAGGAGATGATGTACGCTGCCCTTCGAACGGGTACGGAGATGGAGGTAACGGGTATTGTTCGGGTAGCACTTCCGTTAAGCGAGATCGAGGCCAATCTATCACGTCTCAACGGCGCCATCGTCACCGCGACCTTCATCACATCCATACTGGCGGTAGGATTAGCACTCTTGATCGCTGACCGTACCACGAAACCGGCCCGCCAACTCACGCAGGTGGTACGCCAGATGGCCTCTGGTGACCTTGGCGCCCGTCTGCTCCCCAGCACCCAGGACGAGATCGGACAGCTGACCCAGGCCTTCAATTATATGGCAGAGCAGCTTCATGAGCAGATCACAGCCCTGCAAACCGAGCGGGGACGTCTTGCCGCCATCCTGGAACACATGGCCGACGGGGTCGTTATTGTAGACGAGAACGGTTTGGTACAGATGATGAATCTGGCAGCTACCCGGATCTTGAAAAACAAAATGGATGACCACAGCCAGCATTCTTTCGCCGAGATCGCCCGTCACCATCGCCTCATCGCACTGTGGCGACGGTGCCAACGAAGCGGCGGGGAGCAGATAGAGGTCATCGAGACCCAACGCGAAGAAGCCCAGTTCCTCCAGGTTATCGTTACCCCCTTGCGCGAGACCCGATCACCGGGTTACCTGGTCATTTTACAGGATCTCACCCGCATCCGCCGTTTGGAGACGGTACGCCGCGACTTCATCAGCAATATATCCCACGAGCTCCGTACACCACTGGCGTCGCTCAATGCTCTGGTAGAGACACTGCAAGATGGCGCTTTGCTCGATCCACCGGCAGCACAGCGCTTCCTCAACCACATAGCTCGAGAGGTCAGCGCCATGACGCAGATCGTGGAGGAGCTGCTGGAGCTCTCCCGTATCGAATCGGGCAAAGTGCCGCTGCACGTCCAACCCACCTCTATCGGTGACCTCGTTATGACCCCGGTGGAGCGCCTGCTGCCCCAGGCAGAGCGTGCAGGCCTGGATTTGACCATCGATCTACCTGAGCATCTACCTCAGGTGCTCGCCGACGCCGAGCGTGTACACCAGGTCCTCACTAACCTGGTCCACAACGCCATCAAATTCACAGATGCCGGTGGCAGCATCAATATCTCGGCCAAGAACGCGCGAAACAAGGTCATCATTGCCGTCAGAGACACCGGCGTCGGCATCCCCCAGGAGGCTCTTCCGCGTATCTTCGAACGCTTCTACAAAGCCGATCGTGCCCGCTCAGGTGGAGGCACGGGGCTAGGCCTCGCTATTGCCAAGCACATCATCCAGGCACACGGAGGCCAGGTATGGGTGGAGAGTCGTGAGAACGAGGGGAGCACCTTCTATTTCTCTCTACCCGTCATCGAGGATTCTAACCTGTGGGCGAAACAGAGCGAAACCAGATAAGCGAGCAGGTTACCAACACTGACGTTGGAGTCGCGCTTACATTCTGGGCACCTCATAACCAAGATTCAGGTTACGTCCTGCCCGTGAATAAAACCCTCCGATCTTAAACCAACCTTTTCCTCACGTTAACAAACCGTTAACGTCAACTTGAAACGCTGTTAATTCAGCTGTGTTACGATGCATGTGGCTTCGAATGAGAGAAGTCAAAATATACAATACAGAAGGAGTGTAAACATGCGTCGTATCTTAGTATCCTTTATCCTGGTGCTCATGCTGGTTCTGGCAGCCTGTTCGCCGTCTACCACCGTGGCACCCACCGCAGAACCTGGGAATGAGGACCCCACCCAGGAACCCAGCACCGACGAAGAAACAACTTCCATCAGCGTTGCCGGTTCAACCACGGTCCAGCCCCTGGCTCAGCTCTTTGCCGAGGCTTTCATGGAGCAGAACCCCAACGTCTCCATCGACATCCAGGGTGGTGGCTCCAGTGTCGGCGTCAAGTCCGCCGGGCAGAACGTCACCGACGTCGGCATGGCCTCCCGCGAGATCAAGGATTCAGAGCTGGAGGAATATCCCGATCTCAAGATCTACGTCATCGCCCGCGACGGCATCGCCATCGCCACCCA
>JBNGDR010000090.1:0-7684 GCA_049975685.1 Anaerolineae bacterium | reverse complement strand
GACGTTGCCTCCGCGCCGGCAAGACAGAAAGCGATATCATGCCCCTGGACGAGAGCCTCGCCATTATGAGGACGATGGACGAGATCCGGGCACAGTGGGATCTCACCTATCCCATGGAGTAATGAGGCGCAGTCTCGCACACTTGATAAGAAGACCCTACCCAAATTGGGGATCGACGCAACTGGTCGATAGATCAGGTTCAATTGGGCCTCCTGACGGTGTTCAGTGTATCCCACGCATGATACGATTAAAGTGCGTTATACTGGGACAGAATAAAGGAGGTATCGAATGAGGAACCTGATGAAGATTTTCTGTGGATTGGCGCTCTTGAGCCTCACGTTGACGGTTGGCTGCGGAGCTACCAGCAGCTTACAGATCGGCTGGGTGGAGACGAGCGGTCCGAATAGCCGGGAGGCGAGCTACCGAACCTTCACAGGCATCGAGCGCAAAGCTGTTGAGCTGGAGGCTGGCGAAATTCTCGCCATCGATTACAATATCACTGTAGACAAAGGTGAACTGGACCTGCGTGTGGAGAACCCAGATGGTGACATCATCTGGGAACAAATCTTTGGAGACAGCGAAACGGGTACAGCGGAGGTACGATCTGAAGAGGCTGGTAGGTACCTGATCGAGATTGAGGGCCAAGAGACCGGCGGCAGCTACGAGCTCAGCTGGCAGACGGAGTAGCCGGGGAGTTCCCCCCGCCCGCATCACGACGACGCACGCGCGGGCTCTCATTGAAAGAGGGAGGCCAAACTATGGAAAGCACCTCGAGGATTCCGCGCGTGTTACTCATCAACGTCCTTGTCCTAATTGTGCTGGCAGTGGGCGCCGCCTTCGTGGATGCTCGCCTTTCCCCCGACAACGGGCTCAGCAACAGCTTCTATCTACTCACCCTGGTGGCGAGTATTGTCCAATTACTCATCAACCTTGGTCTCAGCATCTTCTTCTGGGTCAGGGAGAAGCACGAATGGGGCATAGCCTTCTTTGTGAGTGGCTTCGTGCTCCCCATCTTTGGGTCGTTGATAGCTTACGGCGCGCCACGTATCGCCGCCACACTACGTTAGCTGACACTAACCATGATCTTTGAACTAGACAAATCCAGATACGATCTTGTGCGTCCCCTCTTTGCGGGATTGCGTTACAATCTCGTCATCGACTCTGTACTAGACGGCAATACCATAGGCCAGGTCTACGTCGATGATCTGGCAGCACCGGGGGCGGTTCTGCTCTGGAACCGACAGGACGCTCTCCTACTGGCAGGCGCAGCTCTGGACAGCGCTTTCAATCACGAATTGGGAGAACTCATCACTGAGATCATCGTACCGGACGCCCGTTCACGGTACATCCCCGAGCTCTCCCTTTTCTACCAGCCCGAAGCCTGGGAGGACAAGATAGACGTGATCCTGCCCGGCCTGCAACTTCATAAAGCCAAGCGCAGGCTCTACGTCCTGGACAAACTCAAGATCGACTGGCGCCCGGCACTACCTCCCGGACACGAGATGCGCCGCATGGACGGAGTACTCCTTTCTAGCAACAGATTAGACAATCTACACCAGGTGCTGGGTTGGGTGCGTTCCTTCTGGCCCACCCATCAAGCCTTCGTCGAGAACGGTTTTGGATATTGTCTGGTTCACGAAGGTACCATCGTTAGCTGGTGTCTCTCGGTCTACAACAGCGGTGACGACTACGAGCTGGGACTTGCTACGGCCATAGACTATCGCAGACGAGGATACGCTACCCTGGTGGCAGCCGCTTGTATTGAACATTGTAAAACCCAGAATTGGACCCCTCATTGGCACTGCTGGGACGCCAATATCGGCTCCATTCGTGTCGCCGAGCGCGTGGGCTTCAAGGATGCCATGCACTACACCGTATACCGCTTCGAAATCTGATTAGAACAGATCATCCCAGACGAAAATACGGGCCGCTCTTCGGGAGAGCAGCCCGTATTTTTTAGTAAACGACCATCAGGCGCTATTTCCGCGCGTATTCTGGTCGGATCTCCTGCCGTCGCAGAAAGTTGGCGTTGGTCACGACGGTGATGGAACTCGTCGCCATGGCAATCTCGGCCAGCACCGGGTGCATCCATCCGGCGAGGGCCAGTGGCACCATGATGATATTGTAGAAGAAGGCCCAGAAAAGGTTCTGGCGGATCTTGCGGAAGGTGGCCCGACTCAGGTTGACGGCCTCCACCACACCCGTAAGCTCGCCGCGCACCAGCGTAACATCGCTTGCCTCGATGGCAATATCCGTGCCAGTGCCGATGGCAATACCGACATTAGCCTGGGTCAACGCAGGCGCATCATTGATACCATCACCCACAAAGGCAACGAGACCGTAACGCTCCTGCAACCGCTTCACCTCAGCAACTTTGCCGTCGGGTAGCACCTCTGCCACGACGTAATCGATATCCACCCGCCGTGCGATGGCCTCGGCCGTGCGCCGATTATCACCGGTGATCATAACCGTCTCCACGCCAAGGTCGTGCAGCGCCTCGATGGCCGCCGCCGAATCCTCCTTGAGCGTGTCGGCAACCGCGACCACACCCGCCAACTTATCCTCCAATGCAACAAGCATGGCGGTCTTTCCTTCGCCCTCTAGCCGGCGCAACGTTTCTTCCAATGCCTCCGTCTCCAAACCGTGAGCCTGTAACAGACGCCGTGAGCCCACGAGTACCGGTATCCCATCTACGGTGGCGACGATACCCTGTCCCCGCACCGCCTGGAACGCATGAGGCTCGCCCAACGCCAAACCCAAAGCACGGCCCCGATCTACGATGGCTCGTCCCAGAGGATGCTCGCTCCCTCGCTCGGCAGAGGCAGCGGCGCGCAGCACCACCCGCTCATCGAAACCGTTGAGGGTCATCACATCGGTCACCTCGGGTTTACCTTTGGTAAGGGTGCCCGTCTTGTCAAAGATGACCACACCAACATCCTTGAGCGTCTGGATGGCCTCACCACTGCGTATGAGGATACCGTGTTCGGCCCCCATACCGCTTCCCACCATCAACGCGGTGGGTGTCGCCAGACCAAGTGCGCAGGGACAAGCGATAACGAGCACCGAGACCATGGAGACCACAGCAAGCGTCAATACCCCTAAACCGGGGTTCACCCAGGGTAAAAAAGCACCGGCCGCTGTCAAGGCACGCGTGGCTTCAGGGAAGATGAGGCGCGAGAGGAAGGTCAACACAGCGATGGTAATGATGATGGGGACGAAAACCGCCGTGACGCGATCCGCAAAAGCTTGGATGGGCACCTTCGTACCCTGAGCTTGTTCCACCATCTTGATGACCTGTGCAAGGAAGGTATCCTTTCCCACTCGCGTGGCCTCCACCTTGAGCAACCCTACCTGATTCACGGTAGCACCGATAACCTCATCACCGGGCTCCTTGTTGATGGGCATGGATTCTCCCGTCGCCATGGACTCGTCCACTGCGCTCTCGCCCGCAACCACCACACCGTCGGTGGGAATCTTCTCGCCGGGGCGAACCACCATCACATCACCGACCTGGACCTGCTCAATAGGAACCTCCACCTCTTCGCCATCTCGGACAATGTGAGCAGTCTTGGCTCCCAGTTCCAGCAACTTACGGATAGCCTGAGAGGCCCGGCCCTTGGCCGTCTCCTCGATGTAGCGCCCCGTCAGGTGAAAGGCCATGATCATGGCCGAGACGCCCGCATAATTCGCTACCGGGGCCATGAAAGAGAGAGGGCCGGTGAGCAGCGAAGCGCCCGTGCCGAGGGTGATGAGTGTATCCATATTGGCGTAACCGTGCAGCGCCGCGCGCAGGCCGCTTACGTAGGTCTTGCGCCCTACCCAGAAGAGCACAGGCAACGCCAGAAGGATCATCCCCAGGTTGAAGATGGTCTCACTGGGCCACATCACACCGAAGAACATCTCCGGGATCATCCATATCATGATGATAGCGGTGAAGATCCACGCCACGCGCATCCGGAAACGGGCCTCCAGCATCTTGCGCTCGACCTCATCCTTGGCTGCGTCGGCCGTGGGAACCTCAGGTTCCTCCGTCTCAATGACCTCGTAACCCGCTTCCTCTACCGCCCGACGGAAATCCTCTCGACCTGTCACATCGGGTACGTAGGTGACCGTTGCCTTCTCTGTTGCCAGGTTGACGTTAGCTTCAACGACACCCGATACTTTATTCAGAGCCTTCTCCACATGGGCTACGCAGGAGGCGCAGGTCATACCGCCGACAGAGAGCTCCATCGTCTCTGTAGCGACCTCGTAGCCGGTCTCACGCACCGCATCCACCAAGACCCGGGTGGGCACTTCCGTCTCGAAACTCAGACTCGCCTTCTCCGTCGCCAGGTTGACGTTGACCTCCTCGGCACCCTCGACCTTGCTCAGTGCCTTCTGTACGTGGCTGACACAGGAGGCGCAGGTCATTCCCTTGACGGGTAACGTTATCTGTTTCTTCGCCATCGATTTTCCTCCATGGATCTACAAAGCAATACCCATAAATAAGTATAAAAGTATATTAAGTATCTATATTATACTTCAATCCCATGGAAAATCCAGTGGGTTACGCGAAACGACCTCCCGATGACTACCGGGAGGTCGTTTTCTTTCCTGAACCTTATAGTGTCGACCAAGACGAATTCAGGTCATCATCACTTGGTCTTGACCTTGATAACCTTCGGCTTCACCTCTTCCGCCTTGGGCAGTATCAGGGTCAACACGCCATCCTCAAACTTCGCCTCCGCCTTCTCGGCATCGATGGGTATATTGATAGTCAACGTGCGGCTGAAGGGGCCGTAGGGACGCTCTTGAATGAGATAATCCACGTTCTCCAATGGCGCTCGAATCTCGCCGCGAATGGTGAGGTCATCACCTTCAAGGGTAATCTCGACGTCCTCAGCATCCAGACCGGGCACCGACGCCTTGATGACGAGCTCCTCATCGGTGGTGTAGGCATCGATGGGCAAGCGTAACACGCGCTGCGTGCGCTCACCACGGGCCACCCAACCGGGCACGAGGCTCTCTTCCATGAGCCGATTCATCGCATTGCGCAGAGAAACAAGATCTTCCATACTACCTCTCCTTGAGATTGTCATTTCTAACCTCCTCTATGCAGTTCTCGATCTGGTTGAGGGGAACGCGGGATGTCCCACACCCCTCATAATTGGTAAGTGTTATTTCGATTTGACGGTGATGGACTTCCGCTTCGCCTCTTCCTCTTTGGGCAGGCTGAGCTTCAGCACGCCGTCCTCAAATTCGGCCTCGGCCTCATCCGCCTTGATAGCGACGGGCAGAGTGAAGGAACGGCAGAAAGAACCATAACGGCGCTCCCGATAAATGCGGCGTCCTTCCTCTTTCTTCTCGACCTCCTCCTTTGTCTCTCCCCGAATGGTAAGCGTATTGCCCTCTACAGTGATGTCGAGGTCTTCGGGTTTGACACCGGGGAGCTCCGCCTCGACGAGGATAGTCTCATCGGTCTCGGTAACGTCCACCGCAGGAAGTTGAGCGCCGACGCGTTCTAGCCCGCCGAAAGGATGAACTAGACTCTCTTCGAAAAGCCGATCCATCGCGTCACGAAGTGAAACCAGGTCACCTAAAGGTTCACGACGTAGAATTGACATATGTCACCTCCTTAAATCGTGTTTGGTCTCGTCCCTTATGTTCTTAGATTAATCGATATGCATTAGAAAAAGATTAAAGAAGCATAAGAAAAACATTAGAAAGCGTCGTACTATAGAGAACAGTAACACCGTTGACAAGAAAGAGACCGACTTCGAAATGAAGCCGGCCTCTTGAGCTGCGCTATGTACAATCTCAGTTAAACCCGATTCTGGCCCCGGCGCATCTCCTCCAGATCAAGATAGCTGCGCATTCGGCCCGCAGCAAGGTGCCATATCCGAGTCGCGAATTCACGGATGAAGTATCGATCGTGCACCACGGCGAGGACTGTCCCCTCAAAGGCTGTCATAGCCTGCTCGAAACGGGTCCGGCTGGGTATGTCGAGATGGTTGATAGGCTCATCCAACACCAGGAAATTACATCCCGTCGCTACCAGCCGCGCCAGTACGAGACGTGCCCGTTCACCGTAGCTCAACGAACCCACAGGCACAAAGACCTCGTCGCCTGAGAAAAGGAAGTAATGCAGGAAAGAACGCACGTCTGTCTCCGACATGGATGCCACCGCGCGGATGACGTCGAAGGGGGTACTCTCCGGGTCCAGCGTCTCCTGCTCCTGTGCGTAATACCCCACCTTGACGTTGGCGCCCAGCCGCGCCTTACCCGCCAGCGGCTCCAGCTGCCCCAGAACGATCTTCAGGAGCGTCGTCTTACCCGCGCCGTTTGGCCCTACGAGCGCAAGACGCTCCCCCGCGCCGAGGATCGCGTTGACATCCTGGAACAGGGGGACACCCTTGTAGCCTGCCGCCAGATCCTCCAGGATGAGGACCTCCTGCCCACTTGAGGGCGTGTCGACAAACTCCAATTTCATCCGCCAGGTGAGTCTGGGTTTTTCAACGCGCTCGTCGCTCTCCAGGTAGCGCTCCAGTTTCTTCTCCCGCGACTTGGCCTTCCGCGCGACCTTCTTGGCGTACCGGCGTACGGTAGGCTGGCCCGAGGTGGTCGTGAGTTCCACGCTTAGCGCCTGCGTCCTTGTCCTCCCAATATCAGCGCGCATGCGGTGGATCTCCTCCTGTTGATCGCGCCACTCGACCCACTGTTTCTCCCGCGCTCGCTCCCACGCCTTCACGTAGTCGCTGTAATTGCCCACATACTCGGTGATGGTATGCTCCACCGGATCGAGATCGAGGATGCGTGTGACAGTGTTATCGAGGAAGGTACGATCGTGGGAGACGATGAGGACGGCACCCACGTAGTCGCTGATCCACGCCTCCAGCCACTCCAGGGCCTCGATGTCCAGGTGATTCGTCGGCTCATCCAGCAAGAGGATCTCGGGACGGTTGAGGAGAAGTCGTGCCAGGCCTAACCGGGTCTTCTGCCCGCCACTGAGAATGGCGACAGGAGTCTCCAGCGGCAGATCGTCGAGCCCCAGACCGTGGAGAACGGCCTGCGCCTCATACTCCCTGGGTTGTACCGCCAGGAGTGCCTCCATCTCCACCAACGCGTCCCCGTAAGCCTCCATAATGCGCGCCTGTTCTTCACCACCAGCATGAGCCAGCGCCGTCGCCAGCGCCGCCACCCGAGCTTCGGCCTCCTCCAGGGCGCTATCGCCTACACGGAGAAGATCAGCCACTGTGTCGCCCCTGGTGTATTCCATGCCCTGCTCCAGATAGCCAATGCGGGTTTCCGGTGGACTCAGGCCCACCGAACCACCATCGGCACGTTCCCGGCCCGCGATGACGCTCAGCAGGGTGCTCTTCCCGCAGCCATTGGGGCCGATGAGTCCCACACGCTCACCGGGATTGACGACAAAAGAGACTTTATCGAGTACGACGGTGTCGCCGTACGCTTTTCTAATATTGGATACTTGCAGCATGATGGATACCTTTCCTCGTTCGAGAGATCAAAAAAGCCGTGGGCTCAAGCGCCCACGGCTGGTATTACAGACCGAATTCAGCCAACTCCCCTAACAGGGATACGCGATGCCCGGAAGTATAACATGGGGGTCATAGATCTCCGTCATCCCTATCGGCTCCTCTCGTTCAAGGTAAAATCACGCAACAGACACATTCTACACCAACAAGCA
>JBNGDR010000089.1:0-7823 GCA_049975685.1 Anaerolineae bacterium | reverse complement strand
AGAGCTCGCTCCTGGATGGATCAGCCGACGGGTTCCGGCTCCTCCTCCACATGACGGATGATCACACCTGTCTCATCGTCAGCGTCCACCAGAATGATATCTCCGGTCTCAAATTCACCCGATATGAGCGCATCGGACAGGGGTGTCTCTACCTCTTGCTGGATAAGTCGCCGTAGCGGTCGGGCTCCATACTCTTCACTGTAGCCCTCTCGAGCGAGCCAATCGCGACCCGCATCGGTCAATTCCAGGTCCAGCCCGGCCTCCAGCACCCGCTCGCGAACCTTCTCCATCTCCAGATGCACTATCTCGCGCAACGCTTTCTTATCCAGTGCGTGGAAGATAATCACCGCATCCAGACGATTGAGAAACTCCGGCCGGAAGAGCCGCCGCAGCTGGGATTTAAGCTTGCGGCTCATCTCATCGTGCTCGCGTTGTTCATCCGCTTCAGAATCCGCCTCCACCTCAAATCCCAGACCACTCTGGCGACGGATCTCCTTGGCCCCCACATTGGAGGTCATGATGATAATGGTATTGCGGAAATCCACCCTCCGCCCACGTGCATCAGAGAGAACGCCCTCTTCCATGATCTGCAGAAGCATATTGAAGGCGTCCGGATGGGCCTTCTCAATTTCATCGAAGACAACGATGGAATAGGGCCGGCGACGAATAGCCTCGGTGAGTTGACCGGCTTCATCAAATCCCACATATCCCGGCGGCGCTCCAACCAGGCGAGCTACCGAATGACGCTCCATAAACTCGGACATATCGAGTTGGACAAGTGCGTCCTGGCTTCCAAAGAGGAATTCAGCAAGCGCTTTAGAGAGCTCGGTCTTGCCGACACCCGTCGGCCCCAGGAAGATGAAGGAGCCGATGGGACGACGTGGGTCTTTCAGACCGGCACGTGCCCGGCGCACGGCCCGGGCGATGGTCGAGATAGCCTCGTCTTGACCGACGATGCGCTTCTTGATCTCCTCTTCCATATCCATGAGACGCTGGGTCTCTTCCTGGGCCAGTTGGTGAACCGGAATGCCCGTCCACATAGCGACGATCTCCTCGATGTCCTCAGGCTCCACCACCAGGCCCTCGTCCTGTTCCTGCTGGTTGCGCAGGCGTTCCATCTCACCTTCTAGAACCTGGGCTCTGGCATCAAGATCGTTGCGATCCAGACCAACGGCCTCAGCCACCAGGCGCGCCCGCTTGATCCGGAGCACCTGTAGCTCCTCGAAGATATCGCGCAGCCGCCGCGAGCTCGGCGATTTATACATACGCACCCGAGAAGCTGCCTCATCCATAAGATCGATGGCTTTATCGGGTTGATGGCGCTCCGTGACATAACGGGACGAAAGGCGCACCGATTCTTCTAGAGCCCTGTCGCTGATACGCAGTTTGTGATGCTGTTCGTAAGCATACTTGATCCCTCGCAGAATCTCCAGAGTTTCCTCTGCCGAGGGTTCTTCAACCATCACCGGCTGGAAACGGCGCTCCAGCGCAGCATCCGATTCGACGTGCTTACGGTACTCGTCCAACGTCGTGGCACCGATACATTGCAACTCACCCCGTGCCAACGCTGGCTTGAGGATGTTAGCAGCATCGATGGAAGATCCCGCCGATCCTGCGCCCACCAACATGTGCACCTCGTCGATGAAGACGATGGTATTGGAGCCTTTCAGCTCCTCCAGAACCTTCTTAAGGCGCTCCTCAAACTGACCTCGATACATAGTCCCTGCGACAAGAGAGCCGATATCGAGCTGAATGACCCGTTTTCCCAGAATAGGACCGGGAACTCCACCCGCAACCACACGCTGGGCCAACCCTTCTACGAT
The DNA here is from genome assembly GCA_049975685.1 of Anaerolineae bacterium. Taxonomy (GTDB): domain Bacteria; phylum Chloroflexota; class Anaerolineae; order B4-G1; family SLSP01; genus DAOTVC01. Next base: position 6,000 of record JBNGDR010000089.1, on the reverse strand, counting down.
AGCGGTCTTGCCGACTCCCGGCTCACCAATGAGGGCCGGATTGTTCTTTGTCCGTCGGGCCAGGATCTGGATGACCCGTTCGATCTCCTGCTGCCGCCCGATGACGGGGTCCAGCTCACCATCCTCGGCCAACTGCGTGAGATCGATGGCCATCTGTTCAAGCAGCGAATCGGAAGACGAGCTGCGCTTTCGCCGCTTTCGTCTACTCAGAGAGGAATGAGAGGGGGCTTGCTGCTCACTGGGCTGAACGGGCATCACCTGGATAACCCGTCGTCGTACCAGGTCAACCGTAAGTCCAAACTGGGCCAATACGGCCAGGATCAGCCCTTCCTGCTGGCGAAGAAGCGCCAGGAGAAGATGCTGCGTATCGACGGTGACAGTGCTCCGTCGCTTGGCCTCTTCAATCGCCATCGTCAGCAGCACCTCGGTGCTGTGCCGCAGATCGGGGGTGTCCCCACGCAGGGGCATAGCTCCAGATAGTCGTTCAACCGTCCGCTGCACCTGCTGAGGACGGAGCCCCATGTCACGCAACACACGCCCGGCGACACCTTCGCTCTCCAGGAGCAACCCCAGGAGAATATGCTCCGGGCCTATGGTAGCGTGTCGCATCCGAACCGCTTCGGCCCGAGCAAAATGCAGCACCTCTCGCGAATTCGACGTGAATCGTTCTAAGTTATCTGCCATGTCATTCGTCCTTCGTTTCTCCCATGGTAGCCTTCAACGTCCACCGGCAGCCGATCACTCCAAATCCACCCTTCTTCACTCTATGAAATCCGGCAGTGTTCATCGCTACACCCAACAGGGATAAAACCTCACTATATATTTGAAATCCAACCATCCCCCCCCAAGGGGACATTACAAATACCTCTTTCCTCAATTATAGCATAAAACGCGATAGACTTGCAGTCCAAAACAAAAGCGCGGAAGTGGAAACCTCCGCGCCCTTGCTTCACGACTGAATTCGTTTGCTCAGTGCAACACCTGGGTCATCAAATCCAGGAACTCTTCCCATTCTTCCGGAAAGAAGTGAAGGGTCAGGCTTCCAAGTTCCAGATGATAGGTCTTCTCACCTTCTTCACCCTGGATCTCCACGACCTCGTACAATTCAGTCTCAGCCAAGGTCACAACCTTTGGTTCGTCCATCTACCCCTCCTAGACTCTTAAGTCGGTCTTCGAATTTGCGCTTCAAAAGGTCAGGTGGGCGGTAGTTGCATCGCACCACCTGACCCGTATAGTTACAAACTACCGGCGACGGGGACGGCGCCCGCCACCACCACGGGATGAGCGCTGCGGGCGATCGTTCGCCTTGGCCTCTTCCAGCGTCCAGCCCTCTAACACCGCCTGGCGCGAGAGCCGGATCTTGCCATCGGAGCTGATCCCTGTGACCATGACCAAGATCTCATCACCCACATTTACCACGTCGGAAACACTGGGTACCCGCCGGTCGGCGAGCTGGGAGATGTGCACCATGCCATCGGTGCCGGGAAGAATCTCTACGAAAGCACCAAAATCGGTGATGCGCACGACCTTGCCCGTGTAGATCTTGCCCTCTTCCGGCGATTCCATCATTCTATTGATGTAATCCAGCGCCTTCTGGGCACCATCACCTTCAGACGCCACAAAGACGGTGCCGTCCTCTTCAACGTCAACCTTCACCTCATAGTCGGCCTGGATGGCGCGGATATTCTTCCCGCCGGGGCCGATGAGCGCGCCGATCTTCTCAGGATCGATCTGGGTGGTGAGCATGTGAGGCGCGTTGGCCGCCAGTTCCTCGCGGGGGGCCGGCAGCGCACTCTCAATAACGTCAATGATCTGCATACGGGCCTCTCGGGCCTGCGCCAGCGCTTCGCTCAAGATCTGGCGGGTGACGCCCTTGATCTTGATATCCATCTGCAGGGCAGTGATGCCCTCGCGGGTGCCGGTGACCTTGAAGTCCATGTCACCCAGGTGATCCTCCATCCCCTGGATGTCGGTGAGAACGCGATAGCGCTGCCCATCACTGACCAGGCCCATGGCGATACCGCCGACACTGGCGTGGATAGGCACACCCGCATCCATCAGAGAGAGGGTGCTCCCACAAACTGAAGCCATCGACGTGCTGCCGTTGGAGGACATGACCTCACTCACCACACGAATGGTGTAGGGGAAGTCCTCCTCCGAGGGAAGAACGGGTTCCAACGCCCGCTCAGCCAGCGCACCGTGGCCAATCTCGCGGCGTTTCGGGCCGCGCAGGAACCAGGTCTCGCCGGTGGAATAGGGCGGGAAGTTGTAATGGTGAATATAACGCTTGGTCTCCTCAGGGAAGAGATCGTCCAACGTCTGCTCCTCGCTGGGCATGCCCAGAGTCGTGAGGCTGAGCACCTGGGTTTCACCCCGGGTGAAGAGCCCCGATCCGTGAGGACGAGGTACCAGATCAACCTCTGAGGCGAGCTGGCGAATCTCGTGAGGCTCGCGCCCGTCGGGACGGATACCCTGTTCGAGAATGCGCTCGCGCACGGCCGCCTTCATAACGTCGTGGAAGGCATCATCAATGTCGCGCTTGTCCCAGCCGGCTTCTCCCGCTTCCTCGGCCAGGGTCTCATGGAGTTCCTCTTCCAGAGCATCCAGCGCCTCAATGCGTTCGCCCTTGAGCGTGGTCGTGTTCACAACCTCGCGCACGCGATCCGCCATCAGCGCTTGAACGCGTTCCTTCAGATCTTCGGGAATAGTGAAACGTGGATAATCCCGCTTTTCCTTACCCACAGCTTCGCGCATCTCGAGCTGAACGCGGATGGCGTCCTGAATGGAGCTATGTGCGAGCTCCAACGCATCCAACATCGTCTCCTCATCCACCTCGTGGGCTCCGGCCTCAACCATGATAATGGCTTCGCTGGTACCTGCAACGACCAGATCGAGCTCACTCTCCTCCATCTGTAAGATGGTGGGGTTCACGACCAGTTCCTCGTCAATGTAACCGATGCGTACGGCAGCCACCGGGCCATCCCAGGGAACATCGGAGATGGTCAACGCAGCAGAAGCCGCGATGAGTCCCAGCGTATCTTGATGCTGGTCATCTCCGGTGGAGAGAGGCAGAACGATAATCTGCACATCATTGCGCATGTCCTTGGGGAAGAGGGGGCGGAAGGGGCGATCGATGAGGCGGCTGGTGAGGATGGCCTTCTCCGAAGGACGTCCCTCACGGCGGAAAAAGGAACCGGGTATGCGCCCGGCGGCGTAGAGCCGCTCCTCGAAATCTACCGTCAAGGGGAAGAAATTGATCCCTTCACGGGGGGAGCGGGACATGGTGGCGGTAGCCATAAGCACCGTCTCACCGGAGCGGGCCACAACGGTGCCGCCCGCCTGTCCTGCCAGTTTCCCCGTGGACAGGGTAATTTCATGGTCACCTAATTGGGTGGTAAATACTTTCTCTTCTAACATCAACATATCCTCCTGTACCGGGACCTCCGGAGCAGAAGTCAGAAACTGGGAACTGCTGTGCACACCGGTGCACCCCACTCCCCAATTCCTAAGCTTCTCTTCGGTGTCCCTCTAAATGAATTAAATTGAAACTACGACACAATGTTAACGAGTAGATGGGTCAAAGCCGCATCTACTCGTTTGAGTTGTGATTACCTCACGCCTGCATTACTTACGCAAGCCGAGCCGCCGGATTAAATGCCGGTATCGCTCCGGGCTCACTCTCTGCAAATACTTCAAATGGCGACGACGGCGACCTACCATCTTAAGTAGCCCGCGTCGAGAGTGTTCATCCCGTTTATGGACCTTCAGGTGCTCCGTTAACTGGTTAATGCGGCGGGTGAGAATAGCAACCTGAACCTCCGGCGAACCGGTGTCGTCCGGCGTGCGTGCGAACTCTTCGATGATACCTGTTTTCTCTTCTTTCGTCAGCACAGCCAGAAACTCCTTTCAAAGACTGCCGAATTCGTCAGAATCTACGTACATCGAACTAACAACGTAAGGAAGTATACCATAAAGCAGCGTTTTAGCAACCGTCCCTCAAGCTAGGGTGTGTTTTAGAATGGGGTAATTAGCTGATTCGCGCTTTGAGAATCCCCCACCCCGACTATAATGGGGGCAGAAAGCGAGGTTTCGTGACAACATACGAAGAGCAAAGCCCCAGAAGTGATTGGAAGACGACGGTGATCCTCGTCTATGCTACCCTGGCGCTGGTCCTGGATTTCTATAACAACATCACAGGCCGCAAGGAGTGGGACAGCCTCCTGCTCTATCTGATCCTGCCGCTTCTCCTCATAGTGGTGCTCCGGCGCCCGCTGACCGGATACGGTTTCCGTGCGGGCAAATGGAAGCGGGGGCTGCTCCTCACCGTCGGCGGCTGGCTGCTGATGGCACCTGTGCTCTGGCTCACCGCGCGGGGTGCTGACTTCGGAGCATACTACACTCGCTTCTGGAGTGAGCACGGTTTCTGGGGTACATTGCTTTTCGTCGTCAAGGATCTCATCGGCTGGGAGTTCTTCTTCCGGGGGCTGCTGCTCTTCACGCTGGCCGATATCGCCGGGGAGTGGGCCATTCTATTGCAGGCGATGATCTTCACGCTAGCCCACCTGACAAAACCCCAGCTGGAGACGCTAAGCTGCATCGTGGGGGGATCGGCCTTCGGCTGGGTGGCCTGGGAGACCGGCTCTTTCTTCTATCCTTTCCTTATCCATCTCTTCGTGACCTTCTTCACCATATGGATGACGCAATGGTAACTGAGCGGAGATCGTAAACAGACAGGAGACAACATGGCTGAGACCTTTGAACTTAACCTTTTCGGCATGGCCCATGGCGGTGAAGCCATTGGGCGGCACGAGGGACGCGTGATCTTCGTTCCCTACGCCATCCCCGGCGAGCGAATACGCGCCGAGGTCGTGGAGCAACACAAACGATACGCCCGAGCCCGGCTCATCGAGGTACTGGATCCCTCCCCCTCGCGCACGGAGCCACCCTGTCCCTATTTCGGGCAGGGGAAGTGTGGGGGATGCCAGCTCCAGCATATCGATTATGCGGTACAAGCACAGATCAAAGGCCTTGTGGTGGTCGACCAGATGGAACGTGTGGGCAAGTTCGAAGAGCCGCCCGTCCTGGAACCCCTCCTCGACGAAAAGGGCTGGGAATACCGCAGCCACTCTCGCTACCGCACCACCCCGGAGGGCCATCCCGGCTTCCTGGCTTCGGACAGCCACCGCGTCGTACCCATCGATTTCTGTCTCCTCTCCCATCCACGCCAGAGTGAGCTCTATCAAGCCTTGGACATGACCCAACCTGACGTGGAGCAGATGGAGCTGCGGGTGGGCACCGCTACCGGGGATATGATGGTGGTGCTGCAGACCTACGACGAGGAACCCCCTGCTCTTGAAGTTGACTTCCCCCTCTCGGTTGTCCAGGTGACCCACGACACCGCCACCTCTCCGCTCATCGGACTCGATTACATCACCGAGATCTATCACGATCGGGAGTTCCGCATCTCAGCCACCAGCTTCTATCAAGTAAACACGGCTCAGGCAGAAAGGCTCGTGGAGATCGTGCTTGGTGCCGCCGATCTCACGGGTTCAGAGGGGGTTCTGGAGCTCTACTCGGGCATCGGGCTCTTCACCGCCTTCCTGGCTCCAGAGGCAAAACAGGTGACAGGGATCGAGGTCAACCCCGACGCCGTCGACGACGCGCTCCACAACGTCGGTGATGCGGATAACGTCACCTTCCTCGAAGGTCTGGTCGAGGACGCGCTACCGGCCGTGGATCATACCGTGGACGTTGCACTTCTCGATCCGCCCCGTGGTGGGGTGGAACGTCACGCCCTCGATGGCCTGATCGCCTACCATCCAGCGCGCATCGTCTACGTCTCCTGCGACCCTGCCACGTTGGCACGTGATGCCCGGCGCCTTGTGAGATCCGGGTACGAGTTGGCATGGGTTCAGCCCGTCGATCTCTTTCCCCAGACCTACCACATTGAGAACGTGGCTCTCTTTAACCGGCGGTGATCGGGTGATCACCGCCCCCCCC
>JBNGDR010000088.1:0-7872 GCA_049975685.1 Anaerolineae bacterium | reverse complement strand
CCTTTGGAGATAAGGCACCTTACGAGAGCATTGAACAGCTCTGGGAATCCTCACCGATGAAGCACGTGGGTAACGCCCGGACACCGACCATGGTTATTCACAGCGAGCAGGATCTACGCTGTCCGTTGGAGCAGGGCCAGCAGCTCTTCGTCGCGCTGAAGACGTTGGGAGTCGATACCGAGTTTATTGTCTTCCCTGGCGAGCCCCACGGGCTCTCCCGTGTCGGTCGCACCGACCGGCGAATCGCCCGCCTGGAGGCTATTGCGCGGTGGTTCGATACCTATCTGAAGACCTCTGCCTAGTAAGGGAGGGCTTGTACTGAGTGCAACAAGCACTGGAGTGCACGACCGGAGAATCTTATGCTCAAACTCGCAGTCTTTGATCTCGACGGTACGTTGAAAGCGGTGCGCGATCCTTACGTCTACCTTCATGAACGTCTTGGGGTGGGTGAGGAGGGAAAGGCGCTCATCGCGCGGGGCATGGCGGGAGAATTCAGCTACGAGGATTGGCTCCGTATGGACGCCCAGCTCTGGAAGGGTACGCTCCGCGCCGATCTGGAGACCTACGTCCGCGAGATCGACTATCTACCCGGCGCGCGGGAGACGATTTGCGCACTCAAGGATCGGGGAGTCGAGGTGGCTATCATCAGCGCCGGTTTGCTCTTCCACTCCCAGATTGTGGCTGCTGAGCTCGACATCGAGCACTACTTCGGCAACGAAATCTACTTTGTGGAGGAAGAGAACGGTCTTGTCGTCAGTGGTGAAGTGCGAGCCCACGTCCCGTTGCGGGGTAAAGGTCGGGTGATGGCGCGGCTCCAGGCCTCCCTTGGCGTGACCCCCGCCGAATCTCTCTCTGTGGGTGACTCGCCCGACGACGTCCCCGTCTTTGAACGAGCGGCGGTGAGCGTGGCCGTCAACCCCCGGCGGATCGAGGTCACGGAAGCCGCTGATATCGTTCTCCCGGAACCCGATCTGCGTTCATTGTTGGAACGCGTCCACGAGGTGGCACCGCATCTCTGGTAATCCGTGACTCTGAACACCTCCCGTGGAGCAGCCCACGGGAGGTGTTTCGCTGCGTTATGATTAGGGTCGGCAAGGAATTCCCATTGAATCGCTATCAGATCTTTGACTTGCCTCATGCCTTATGTATACTTTGAATACTGGCGACTATCATCGCTCCTGCATTTGGGAGGGGGGATCTATGGAAGGGCAAGGGCGTGCAGTTAACGATCTGATACGCGATGGGGTGGCTGCAGCCAAAGCTGGTAGGCGTTCAGAGGCACGGGCGCTGCTGGCACGAGCCGCTGACCGGGACCCTAATAACGTTCAGGCCTGGTTGTGGTTGAGTGGTGTCGTCGAGGCTCCACAGGATCAAGAGCGCTGCCTCCGCCGCGTGTTGGAACTTGAACCGGGGCACACCGCGGCTCGCAAGGGGCTTGAGGTGGTGCAGAAGCGCATCCTTGATGCTTCTCTGGAGGCGGGCATCGCCGCCGCCGAAGCCGGTGACCTTGAGAAGGCCCGGGACTTGCTCATGGAGGTCATCGAGCGCGACGAGGAGAATGTGATGGGTTGGCTTTGGCTCGCCCGCGTGGTTGATTCTCCCGAGGATCGTGAGGTCTGCTACGAGAACATCCTGACCCTGGACCCCCATAATGCCGAGGCCCGGGAGGCGCTGGCGGAATTACAGGGTGAGGCTGAGCAGGCTCCTGGAGGGCAGGATAGCGAATCTCCGTCACCACCCGAGGAGTTTCCGGTGCCCGCCTACGAGGAAGAGGTTGGGGTAGTCGGAGCGGGCGGGCTTCTGGTTACAGAGGTAGAGACAGAATCAGAGTTCGGGACAGAGGCGTTGGTTGCGTCAGAAGCGCCGGAGGATGTGCCCGGCTTTGAACCCCTGCCCGGCGATGAGTACGATCATGAGGTTGATCCCTGGGATCGGCTGGAGGATGAGCACCGATGCCCCTTCTGCCTGGCTATCACCGAACCTGAGGACCGTCACTGTCCCGAATGTCGCAAGAAGCTGTGGATCGGGGTACGACGGAGGGAGGACCGTTCAACAGGCCTTTGGATCCTCATCGCTATCCAGATCTTCCAGACCCTTGTGTCGGGAGCCGGGGCGGTGTTGGCCGTTTATTTCATCAACGTATTGCTCACCGGGACGGATTTTCCCCAGTTGTTTTCCATAGTCTTGGAGTCACAATATGGCGTCTCTCCTGAAGCACTGGCGGCTCTCACCGATACCTGGATCTACGTGCTCTATGTTCTGTTCTTCATCCCCTTCATTTTCTCGGCGATATTACTTGTCGGGCTTTACCTCCGCTGGCCCATCATCTTCTACTTGCTGGTGATTCAGGCGGCTTTTGGATTTCTCTCCTCCGTGGCGAATTTTATCATATCCTCGAATACCGTGGCTATCGTACCCTCGGCCATCGGCGCTTTGCTCTCGTTGGGTTACCTTTTCTTCGTTCTGCAATTGGAGGATGACTTCATCCCGGAAAAAAGGCGCGTCCTCTTGCGACTGGACCGGGACGTGCGACAAGGGCCGGAATTCCTGCGCCGTGGAAAAGAGTATGCTTCCGTCAAGATGTGGGCGCTCTCGGCTCTTCATTTCCGACATGCCGCCGCACAGGTGCGTACAGCGGATGCTTATCTGGCCCTGGTCATCGCCTGTATGAAGCTCAAGGAGTACGATCTGGCGGAGCGGGCGTTAGCGGAGGCGAGGGCTATCGCTCCCGGCAATGCTCAGGTTGCCGAATTTTCCCAGATGCTTGAGGATCGTCGACGGGAAGAGTCGGCGATTGAGTTGAACCAATAAGTGCTTGCCTATCCACTGCCCTGCGCTGAGCGAATCAGAGGTGTTAGCGGGTAAAAGGATCCCCCGACACTGTAGATGCATAGATCTCAAAGTGCGCTGCGATCTTCAATTGCGATTCTGGGGATCCCCCAACAGGATGACCCAACCATCTTCCAGCCGTACCTTCCCCTCCTCGCGAAGGCGGACGAGGGCGCGATTGACACTCTCGCGGCTGGTCCCAATAAGAGAGGCCAGCTCGTTCTGGGTCATCGGAGGGAGGATACGGACGCCATCGTGTGTGGGGGTGCTTGACCAGGAGGCCAGACGCCGCAGTTGGAGCAGGAGACGGTCGGTAACCGGTAACGAAGCCAGCCATTCGGCGTCCTCGTTGGTCTGGCGGAGCCGCGCGCTCAGAGCCTTCAGGAGACCTAGGGCCATGTCGGGGTAGCGGCGTAGGAACTCCAGCAGGATTGCACGGTCGAGTTCTATCGTCTCTGTCCACTCCAGGGTGATGACGTTGGCTGAGCGGGGTAGATCCTCGAAGAGTGCCATTTCTCCGATAATCTCCCCTGGTCCCAGCAGACGCATGGCTAACTCCTTGCCGTCCTCACCTATCGTGAAGACACGCACCTTTCCTCTGAGTATGATGTGGCAGGTAGTGCCCTGCTGACCTTCGTAGAAGATGAACGTTCCCTCTTCGAAAGACCGCCGCTGGCAATCCTTCGCGAGACGTTGTACTTCCCGAGCAGGCAGCTTGTGGAAGAGGGGTACCGACTGAAGAAATGAGATCAAGTTATCCGAATAGGTCATGGTATTGGTCCGACCTGCCCTTCTATTGGGTGGGTCTCTCCTTGTAACTATTGTAGTCATCTCCCTGCCCCTTACAAATTTGCTTCCTTCAACACGGTGATTTGAAACCGGAAAGTCTTTTGTGGCTCGTTCCCTCGCTCGTTATGCAAGAATCTTCCTGGTGGCGTTGTCTATAAGACCCCTGTTCTGAAGAGCAGGAGCAGGACTCCTACAACCATCGCCAACAGGATGCTCATGAAAGCCTCTGCCCGGTGTCGCGGAAAATCGATGTACAACAACAGGCCATCACTCTGAGTATAGACGTTCTGCACGCGCGTTGCCAGGACTACCAATGGTATGAGAAAGAACTGGCCCGCTACGATGAGGGCGGCAATGAGAACCCGCTCCAGCATGGGTCCGTACTTTTCACCGTTGGGCAGGGGCGGGATTGAGGTGGAGCCCCAGATGGCGCGAGCAGCAAAGCGGAGGAAAACCCAGGCCGGGTGGAGCAGGATGAGGAAACCGAGGCTGTAGATCCAGAAGCGAGCGTCGATGGCCTGACCGCTGGGCAGGCGGAGCCCGGCGACGGTAGGCCCTGATGATAGGGACGCCACAAGGATGATAACCCCAACGTGGGCCAGCTGATCCAATAAGAGCCAGATCAACTCCCAGGAGGTGCGCTTGGGCCGGAGGAGCTGGGCTCTGAGGACGTCGATGATGGTGTGGGTGACGCCGATAAGCAGCGCGTAGGGCCACCATTCGGGGGCCAGTAGGAGGACAAAGACCAACCCTGTGAGGGTCACGATCCCACCATGGGCGATGACACCCAGGATCGAGCGGTACTTCCAACGAACCAGAATATCGGGTTGTAGCATGTAGTCTCCCAACAGATGCGCCAGTAGCATTAACGGTACCATGTCAACCTTCCTTTCTGAGATTTGCCTCAGTACATCGCTCGTTTTGAGGGTTCTATCACGGATTGCCTTGTTGTCTATAGCATAGCCTTTCTTGGTCTTCTTGCCAATGACGTAGATCACACCTCGGATTGAGATTCGACGCGACCTTTTGGAAGTTTGAGCGTATAATGGGGGTAGGAAACCCTTTCATTTCACAAAGGAGTAGATAATGCGAAGTCACGAGATTGACTATCAGATCTTTGGCGACGATCTGCAATTTGTGGAGATCGAGCTCGATCCCGGTGAGACGGTCATCGCCGAGGCTGGTATGATGATGTACGTTGAGCAGGACATTGGCTTTGAGACCAAGTTGGGGGACGGTTCCAAGCCCAAGGCTGGTTTCCTGGATAAAGTCATCAACGTTGGTGCCCGAGTGCTCACTGGCGAATCGATCTTTATGACGCACTTCACCAATGCGGGTACCATTAAGCGACGGGTTGCTTTCGGTGCTCCCTATCCGGGTACTATAGTGCCCCTTGATCTCGATGAGGCTCGTGGGGAGCTTCTCTGCCAGAAGGACTCTTTCCTCTGCGCGGCTCTGGGCACCGAAGTGAGCATTGCCTTCAACAAGCGCATCGGGAGCGGCCTCTTCGGCGGTGAGGGATTTATCCTCCAGCGTCTGCGCGGCGACGGCATGATCTTCATGCATGCCGGGGGCACGGTGGTAGAGCGGCGCCTTCAGGGTGAGACGCTCCGGGTCGACACGGGATGCCTCGTCGCCTTTGAGCCGTCCATTGACTACGATATCCAGCGTGCCGGTAACCTCAGGTCGATGATTTTCGGAGGTGAGGGGCTCTTCCTGGCAACGCTGCGCGGTACGGGACGAGTCTGGTTGCAGTCGTTGCCCTTCTCCCGGCTCGCCGATCGTATTCTCAAGTTTGCTCCTTCCGAGGGAGGCAGAACCCAGGGTGAAGGATCGGTGGTCCGTGGTTTGACCGACTTCTTGCAGCAGTAGCATCTGTAGGATGAAGCGGTCCGGAGATAGAAACCGGACCGCTTTTTTAATGGTGTCCGTTCGTATCTGTGGTTTTGATACAATGGACACAGGTGGTGTTGTCACCGGAGGGGAGAATACTATGGCGCTTATTCGTCTAGATGAGGTTACCAAAACTTACCAGCGTTCCCAGGATGAAGGGAAGGAGATCGTTTTTGCGCTGGATCACGTCAACCTGACGATTCTCGACGGCGAGATCCTCTCTGTAGTTGGCCCTTCGGGCTGTGGGAAGACGACGTTGTTGCGCGTCATCGCGGGCCTGGAAAGCGACTACACCGGTCACGTACTCTTCGATGGTGTGGAGATGGAGGATGTGCCGCCTGGGGAACGGAACATTGGGATGGTCTTCCAGAACTACGCCCTCTATCCTCATTTCGATGGTCGGGAGCACCTATGGTTTCCCTTCTGGGTTCGTAAGGCACCCAACAAGGAGGCCGAGGAACGTATTCGAATCACCTCAGAGATTATGGGGTATGGCTTCAGCGAGTTGCTGAAGCGCAAGCCGGGTACTCTTGCGGGGGGCGAGCGGCAGCGGTTGGCCGTTGCCCGAGCCATCGTGCGAAAGCCCTCTCTCTTACTTTTCGACGAGCCGCTCGTTAACCTGGATGCGAAGCTGCGTGTTGAGACACGGAGCGAGCTCAAGCGCCTCTTGCAACGTTTCTCCATCACCACTGTCTACGTGACTCACAATCAAGAGGAGGCCATCGCCATCGCTGAGAAGATTGCCGTGATGCGCGCCGGTCGCATTGAGCAAGTAGGAAGCTACGATTATTTGTTGAAGTGGCCGGCGAATGCCTTTGTGGCCGGTTTCCTGGGAATGCCAGCCATGAATCTTCTGGAAGGAGTGGTTCGAGGGAGGGATCTCCATGTGGCCGAGAGCAGGGTTCCGCTCCCGGATGAGATTACAGAGGAAACTCATGAGGACCAGAAGGTGCTTCTGGGTGTCCGTCCGGAAAATGTGGCACTTGCGCGCAGCGCGTCGGAAACCCAGGGTGTTCGTTTCGATGGTGTTGTCGAGGTCATCGAGCCGGATTTTGGCCGCAGGCGGCAGATCCTCCATGTGCGACGGGGGGTGCACAATCTGACGGTGATCGTTTCTCAGGAGGTGACGGTGACGCACGAGGAGTATGTAACTCTGATCCTGCCATCGGAGGCGCTGTATTTCTTTGACGCTGATAGTGAGAAACGACTGGGCCCCTGAGGACCGGTGTTTTGTACAGAGAGAGGCGCGGCGAGAGGGGATCGTCGCGCCTATTTATATCCTCGTGAAAGGTGTGAGCGTAACCCAGCTGAAACTCTTTGGTAACCGCAACCGGAAGGCTTTCGTGTTAGGATGGATTTGATGCGGGAAGGTATTGTGTAGTCCCCCAGAGCAAATGAGGGAAAGGAAGATATGACCAGTATCCTGCTCGTTGAAGATCACCCTATCATGCGACCGACATTGCGCGATATTCTCAAATTGGAAGGTTACACCGTCGTTACGGCCGTCAACGGTGAAGAGGCACTTTGCTATCTGGAAGATTCACCCACGGACTTGGTCATCACTGATTTCGAGATGCCCGTTATGAACGGGTTGGATCTACTACGAGCGTTGCGGTCCAACGCTCGTTACGCTCAACTGCCGGTTGTCATCTTTACTGCCACCACCGATCCCGATGTTTGTGACGCCGCGCTCTCTGCTGGGGTTGACGCTTTCCTGATCCGCCCTATTACCCCCCAGGATCTCTTTGATACGGTACGGCGTCTCCTGGCTGAACGAGAAGATGAGGATCGAGCATCCACATTGTAAATATCTCCTGATCTCTGTCAGCGGCGCCGGTCCTTTCCGGCGCTTTTTTACTCTCCGCTTTGCGATTTACCGGGGCTCAGGTATAGTTGCTGATAGGGTCAGCGTGTCAGCTGGCCCAGGAGGTAAGAGATGAAGCGCCGAGTTAGTGTTGGAATCTGTTTGCTGATTATCGGCCCGGTGCTCTTGATATTGTTTGGTTGCAGCGCCGAGGCCGTCGACGAAGATGCCCTGGCTTTACCTACCGCCGGGAACGTTGGGGATATTACCGTCACGCCTACTCCCTTTTCCTTCTCCCCTGGATCAGAAGCGGAGCCTGTGGTAGAAACGGTCACCGAGATGCCGCCGGGTGCAGAGGCAACGCCCGGTATCAACGAATCTCCCGTTGCTCCGGCTCAGGACGATAAGGTCACTTATACTGTGCAGGGGGGAGATACATTGCTGGGGATAGCAATGGCGCACGACGTGCCCATGGCGGCCATTCAGCTTGAGAATGACCTGGGAACCTCCACCGTCGTCAAGGTGGGGCAGACGTTGGAGATACCGGCGGCCGAGGG
>JBNGDR010000087.1:0-7900 GCA_049975685.1 Anaerolineae bacterium | reverse complement strand
GGTACGCGCCACTATTGCACGGGCTGCTTCTCCCTCTCAAGGTAGTGCCTGAGTGTGCCACGATAGAGCGCCGACTCGAAGTAGCTCTGGCTATCTGGCGAAAGTGTTTCGACAGGCTTGCGCAACAGCAGGTGGAGGAAGGGGAAGATCTGGCGCCCGTAGCGACGCATACAGATCAGAGGTTTAAGACCTGGCCAGGAATAGCAGCTCACCGTCGTCCGGCGGTGCTCCGCACTCACCTCTGGCGGGATTTCATCGAAGGCTGGATGGTCGGGCGGGAACTCGTACTCGTCCAGGTTACCCATGGGGATCCCCTCAATAGCCTTCACCTGAATGGGGGTTGTATCGGAGATATAGGGATCGGCGGTAGCGTCGACGATAACCGCGTGCTCCGGCAGGACGCCCACCAGCTCGTTAGGGATGATATACTCCGTCGGATCGCGGCGGAAGGTACAATCGACGAAGAGATCCGCCTTTGCCATCACCTCGCGGAGGAGATCCTCGTGGCGTGTGATGTTACGACCGATGAGGTGAGCGACCACGCCGGGGACACCGCGGGCAAGGAAATCCAGATGTAGTGCGACATCACCGTATTTGGTCGCAGCCTCGGCTGCGAAGCGGCCCACCGGTCCCGCCCCCATCACCACCGCCTCAATAGGTGTCCGGTCCGGTGCATCGAAGTTGGAATATGTCCTCCGCAGCGCCCGAAATCCCGCCCATACGGCATTCCAGCTCGTACCCCGGATATTCTCGATGAGCCGCGAGCCATCCTCGCCAACGACACTATCCATGGAGATAGGAACGATGCCCAGATCATGCATAAGTCGCACCCGTCCCAGATGGGTGGGATAGTGCAACATGGCGAAGAGAATGGTACCGGGCTTCATACGGGCCATCTCCTCGTCCTCCGGGGAGCGCACCTGTACGACGATATCCTGATCGTAACAGTCCTGGTTGGTACCGATGTGGACGTTCTCGTACCCTCGGGTGTATCTGGCCTCTTTGATACTCATCCCTGACCCTATACCCGACTCCAAAACGATCTCGCGGGCAAAGGGTGCCAGCCGGTGAACCAGGCGCGGGAGGAAATCTCGCACCTCACCAGGCTCCTTGTGCATCCTTGGAAAGCCGATGGACAATGATTCCATGAGAACCTCCTTTTACAATACAGGGATCAGGGACCGGGGATTAGGGAGCAGGGCTCCTTCTTAGGGCGCTTGAGCGCCGTCAAAACCGCACTAAAGCGCGTTACTACGAACCCATCTTATCTCAGGAGTCTGATCCGCCTAGCCAACCGTCGAGGGTGCCCCGGCAAAGCGCCCGTTCGAAATAGTCCTCCGCCCCAACAGATAGGGACGCCCACGATCGAGTGAGAAGCAGCTTCAAAAAAGGCTCTACCTGCCGGCCGTAACGCTTCATACACTCCAGCGGCGTGATGCCCGGCCAGGAGTAACAGCTCACCGTCATACGCCGCTCCCTGGTATCCACACCGGGCGGCAAAGCGTCGAAGGCGGGATGATCGGGTGGGAACTCGTATTCGTCCAGGTTACCTGTAGGTATGCCCTCGATGGCCTTGACCTGCAAGGACCTTGCACTCAGATTAATATAAGGGTCGGCCGCAAGATCCACCACCACGGCGTGCTGCGGCAGGTATCCCAGCAGATCATTGCAAAAGATGTACTTCGTGGGATCATATCGGGCCGTCGCGTCAACGAACATATCCACGTCAGACATCTCCCGGATAAGAAGAGGCTCGTTGGAGGTCACGCTGCGCTCAATGAGCGAGGCCACCACGGGCATGACCGCCTGGCGCGCCAACCCTCGGGCCAGATCCTCATCGCCGTACTTTGCAGAAGCCTCGGCGGCATAACGGCCGACCGGCCCGGCCCCCACGATGAGGACGCGGATAGGCTCTCGACCGGGCATCTCGAAATCGGGATAAGTCTTGCGCAATGCCCGAAATCCGGCCCAGATGGCGTTCCAGCTCGTCCCACGAATGTTCTCGACAAGCCGTACGCCATCGTCATCCACAACACTGTCCATGGCAATGGGGACGATCCCCAGATCTCGCATCAACTGAACACGTCGCGGATGGGTGTTGAAATGAAGCATCGAAAAAAGCAGGGTGCCCGGCTTCATACGGGCCATTTCGTCATCCTCGGGCGAGCGAACCTGTACGACGATCTCCTGATCGTAGCAATCCTCGTTGGTACCCCAAAGGACGTTGTCGAGGCCGTCGACGTAGGCACTGGGGGCGATCCCCATGCCTGCACCACTGCCCTCCTCTATCACGAGGCGTCCCGCCAGGGGGGCCAGATGATGAACGAGGTCAGGCAGGAAATCGCGGACCTCTCCAGCCTCCTTATGCATGCGGGGAAAACCGATAGAGAGCTTATCCATGACAATACCCCCTCAGAAAGATGTCATGCAGACGGGTTTCTCAGACACCGCGAAGAGTCGATCAAGCCTCCCCAGATAGGACGGATCAGAAAGGTCGATCAGACCGTAGGTGTACAACTGCCGGAAGCGCGCTGCTCCGACAACAAGGGATGAGAGTGACGCCACGTCCAGGGAGATCGCCACGTCGTGATCGCCTCCCTCCACCACGCCAGCCTTCCCCTGGATGAAGTGAACCCCAAGGCTTCCCGCGTTCTCCGGAAGAAAGGTATCCCGAAGGTTGATCTGCAACCGGAGGGTCTGACCACCGAAATTGCGGTGGCTCAACGATTCAAAGAGCCGTTGCAGGTCGAGGACCCGATACATCAAACCCACCCCCTGCACGTTGGTCTCGTGATAGACAGAGGGAATGAGGGCCGGGTTGCCGTTGCGAGGGTCCCAGAAGAGGTGATGAAAAGCGTCGTCAAAAGTATCGATGACCACACGATTCACCTGATCCAGCTGGGCCCCCAGAAAAGCAAGGAGTTCCGCCAGCACCTCCCGTTCCTCGTAAACCAGCTCCACAACGTGAAGATTATTATGGATAAAGTTATCCTCAGAGGCGGCCTTGAAGGTAAACGCCAGATAACCCCGAATCTTCTCATCTACCACATAACCCACGACCCGCAGACCGGAGCTATCCAGAAGACGGCGAAAGTTTTTCTCCGTGCGGGTGATCATCCCGTGAGTACGACTCGTGTAACGCATGTAGCAGTCCAGCAGCGCCGGTATAGACGCTTTGTCCAGGAAACGTAGCTGAGTGTGACCGCCACCACGAGGGAACGCCTGGGGAAGCAAACAGTAGCGGCTTTTCTTCGTCCCGTAGCCAAAGCCCATCTTGCGGTAGAAATCGGGACGGAAAGGATAGAGCAAAGCCAGCGTTGCCCCCCGCTCCCTATAATGATAGAGGAAGAACTCGATGAGATCCTTGGCAACGTGGCGCTTTTTGTGTAACAGATCCACAGCCACCATGCCCACCCCGCCCACAGGCGTCAGTTCACCGAAGAGATTCATGACAAAATCATGCATGCGCATCCCGCCCAGAAGCTTCCCCTGGCGGAAGAGCCCGTAAAAGGCAATGGTAGGATCTTCTTCCTGAAGCCGTTGCAAACGCTGCCGGCCTTGTTCCCATCTCTCCGGTGTGTCCCATCCAAGACGGGGATAGGCGTTGGCAGCGATGGTCATGAACGTATCCAGCTCCTCCATGGATAGCTTACGAATCTCGCTCATTTTTCTCCTTGTGATGAGAGAAATGCTCCCCCGCAGGGGTTATGCTTTTCTCACAAACTCTCATGATCATCATCAGCGGCCGGGAGGGTGAAGTGGAAGGTGCTTCCTTCACCGATCTTGCTCTCAGCTCCTACCCGCCCCCCCAAACGCTCCACGATGCGACGCACGATGGACAGACCCAGGCCAAAACCACGCATCCGGATCTGCCCCAGCCGTGTGAATGGCGTGAAGAGCTCCGCCAGATGCTGAGAGGGAATACCCGGCCCCTTGTCCCGTACCCAGAAGCGTACCTCACCGTTGATCTGTTCACCCCCCAATTCGATCTGGGGTGAGGAACCACCATACTTGATGGCATTACTCAGATAATTGAGCCAGACCTCTTCAACCCAGGGAGCGTAACCCTTCGCGGCCGGCCAGGAATCGGGGAGCACGATCTCGGCTTCCTGCTTCTTGACCATGTGCCCCAGACGTTCCAGGGCCTCCTCGACGACCTCTCCCATATCGAGAACCTCAATGGGGATATTCTCCTGCTTCCGGACGCTGGCAAGCACCAGGAGTTCATCGATGATACTGTCCATCTTGCCGGCACTGTGAGCGATCCCCGACACAACGGTACCGACCTCCTGACTAGAGAGCGAGCCATACTCATCGACCAGGACATCCGCAGAGCCGATGAGCGTACTCAACGGCGATTTGAGATCGTGGGCCACGGTATGAGCGAAGGCGTCCAACTCCTGAACGAGACTCTCAAGCTCCGCTTCAACGCATTTCTGCGCGGTAATGTCGGTGAAGGCCACGAGAACGCCTGTAAATTTACCCTCCTCGAAGAGCGGACGGGCATTAACGATGACCGGGACTCGATGACCGCTCTTGTGCAAAAGTGTCGTCTCGTACTGGCTCCCGATGCCCTTGAAGCGTTTGGCCCATTCCTCCAACACGCTATCTCGCTCCTCCTTGGGAACAAGGTAACGCCAGTGCTTACCTACCAGCTCCTCCGGCGTGTAGCCCAACAGCGCTTCGACCGCCGGATTCACAAAAGAAAAGTGACCCTGGGCGTCCTCAATAAGCAGCGTCTCCGCCACGCTCTGCACGATACTCTCGTTGAAGTGCTTCAGTCGCTCCATCTCCTCAAAGAGGCGCGCGTTCTCAACCGCCACAGCGGCCTGATCTGCCAGCAGGCCCAGAACTCGCAGCTCCGCCTCACTGAAAAGGTGCGGGTCTACGTAGGCGATGGTGAAGACACCCAGCACACATCCCGCACGCTTGAGGGGAAAACCCGCGATGGCTTTCACCCGCCATTTCTGGGCCTCAGGGGAGGCGTAGAGAGGATGGTGCTCTGCATCATCGATGACCATAGGTTCCCCACTCTGCGCCACCGTTGCCGTCAAGCCGGAAGAGCGCGGCAATTCAACCGCCGGTTCCCTCCGTCCATCGGACCACAACGCCGTGCCAAAGGTGTAGGTCTTCGTCTCCTCCTCATAGAGGAAAATGTGACAATCATGAGCCCGCACCAGTTCCAGAGCATGCTCGGCAATGCTATCGAGGACCGTAGAAAGATTAAGCGAGGAGGTGAGATCGAGGCTGGTGCGACGTAGCGTCTCCAGCTCGGCCATGCGCTGCTGCAATTCGCCGAAGAGTCGTGCATTCTCCAGCGCGATAGTCGCCTGATCGGCCATGGCCTTGATCAATGCAACATCGTTCCAGGTGAAGTCGGGCTGCTCCAGACGGTTGATGGCCGTAAGGGTCCCTTGAGGCACGCCACGGTATAGCAGAGGCACAACGATGATGGAGCCAGCTCCCTTCTCAGTCCGGCGCCGCTGTACCGTCGGGCTCTCGCGGGGATCGGAGGCCTCCCTGGTAGAAAGAGCAGGCTCCAGCTCGCGGAGCGCCCATCCTCTCAATCCCTGTGAAAGATCCTCGTAGGAAACCGAAACCACACGTTCTTTGCCTGGACCCCCTTTTACAAAGTACGTAACCTCCTCCCTCTCCGCCTCAAAAATAGTAAGGGTCACCTGATCGGCGGGAAGAGCTTCAGCTACGCTATCCACGACGGTCTGCAGGGTATGGGGCAGATCCTGCAGGGCCACGGTAGCACGGACAACGTGATAGAGAGCTCGCATGCGCTCAAGAGCAACGTGCTCGGCTGCGAAAAGTCGATAGCGCTCAATGGCGGTCGCCAGCTGCCCGGCAAAGGTAGAGAGCAGGCGCTCATCGGCCTCGGTGAAGCAACCTACATGATCGCACTGTGCATCAATAACACCTATGACCCGTTCTCCCACTTTGAGAGGAACACAGAGCTCAGAACGCGTCTCCGGTTCCACCTTCAGATAGAGAGACTCCTCCCGTACATCCGGGACCAACCATGACTTCCCACGTTCGGCTACTGTGCCTGTAATACCCGTACCCAGGGGAATGATAGGCACCGGAATGTTGGGGCGTGAACGGTAGGAGGGATGGGCTCGCAGACTATCGGTCTCTTCATCCACCAGAAGGATACCGAAGCTATCAGGATAGAGAGTCTCACCGATGAGCTCTGTGGCCCGCTCAATCAGCGCATCCTCGTTCTCGGCCTGCGTGCCCGCCATTGCAACGGCTCGAAGCACACTCAGCTCATCGAGTTGCCGCCTTAAAGCCGCCTCCGCCTTTCGTCGCTTGGTGACCTCGCGGAGTACCATCAGACGCCCTCCGGGCAGCCCCCTCGATCCATGGAGAAAAGAAAGACGCACATCGTAAGCCGTATGCCCCAATACCACCTCTGTGTCCCCCACACCCAACGTGGCATAGCAATTCCACAAAGGGGGATGGTCCGAGAAAATGGTCTCCGCAGACTGTCCAATCGTAGCTTTGGCCTGCAGGCCAAGGGCCTCCGCTGCTGCCGGATTCAGATCCACCAGACGATCTTTGGCATCGAAGACGAGCACGCCATCCTCCATACGCTCCAGAATGGCTACGCGCGCTACCGGAAGAACGCTGAACATCCGATAGCGCAACAGATTCCACGCGGCGCCAAGACCCACGAGGACAAGTATGACAGGTGCCAACTTGAGCGAGAAGAAGAGACCCCAATCGGCGAGGTAAAAGAGGTTCGCAAACCAGATAGCGAGCACGCCTAACAAAGCGGTGAGTGCCTGATCGCGAAAGAGAGCACGTGTCTGAAAGGCGGTGGGAACGATGAACAATACACCTAACAGCAGCACGAGGTACGAGTAAGCGGTATGAACCCAGAAGAGGGGAGCATATTCAAACTCCAAAGTCGCCAACAAGGCCCCCTCTTCAAGGTGCATGTTTTCCCAGAAGTAACCATGGAGGGGATTCGTCCATACGGCACCCAGGGTTAGCAGTGGCACCACGGCCAGCAACAACAACCCCCAGCTACGCACTTTATCCGTTCGACCGGTGTATTCGAGGACGAAGAGAAGCCACAGTCCTGGTACGGAGACGATGCCCAGATATTGGAAGCGGGCCCAGAATAACTTGGCGTCCAGGTTGAAAGTGGCCATCTCCAACAGATATCCCAGTGACCAGATGGCGCCGGCCATCATCAACCAAGATAGTACCTTGACACCGGGTCTCGTCCTGCGTCCCCAGGCGATGATCGCCAGGGCCACAGTTATCACCAGGGCCAGGACGGACGTAATGAGGTAAATGACATTCTGCCAGTGCATCAACGATTACTCCACGGTTCCTCAAACTGATCGCATACCATACTAGGGTCTAATGATGCACAACATTAGATTTCAGTTATATTGTATCATGAGTTCGGCGGGTAAACAACAGCCTCTCCCAACCTTTGCCGCCGCAGGTTGTGAGTAAGGCGGCGGCTTGTTGTCATCATCTTGAGCACGGGATATAATCAGAGTGTGAACGTGCAAACGTTAACGCTGGATCAGGCAAGGTGCCCGGTGAACGGGGTCTTAATCCCTGGTCCCCAATCCCAGATCCCTGATTTCCGATCCCTGATCCCTGTATTTTGAAGGAGAGCAAATATCGACACCGATAACGTGATCCGCATCGACTACGAAGGGCCACTGCGAGACGTGGGGGGCGAGATCCATCCCGTTCTGGAGCGACTGCTGGCAACGCGCGACCTCCTGCTCGTCCTCCGCCACGGGACGGAACCCTATCGCGTGGTGCTCGGGGTCCCCCATCACACGCCCTCTGGCGTGTCTCGCATCTGCGAACAACGCCGCGACCCGCAGGGACAACCCCATCCCCGCGTCTCAGACGAGGAGGC